>JBAPVZ010000455.1:0-2279 GCA_049283435.1 Candidatus Dormiibacterota bacterium | reverse complement strand
GGCCGGGCTCGTGCCCCGGCGACGGCGCCCGGCCGCTGCCGGCGTCGGTCCCCTCGACCTCGCTCGCATCGGGCCGGTAGGCGAGGAGGACACGCGCCTGGGCCGGCCCGGCATGACGCAGCACGTTCGTCAGCGACTCCTGCACGATCCGGTAACCGGCGAGATCGAGTGCGGCGGGGACGACGCCGCGCTCACCGGACGTCGAGACCTCGACGGCGAGTCCGCTGTCGCGCATGGTGGCGGCGAGTGTAGCAACCTGCTCGAGACCGGGCGCCGGCCTGCGCAGCGCGGCCGCCGGCTCGATCTGACGGTAGACGGCGAGGGTCGCGCGCAGCTCGTCGAGCGCGTCCTTGCTCGCCTGGCGGATCGCCCGCAGCGCAACCTCGGCCTGCTCCGGCCGCCGCTCCAGCACGTGCAGCGCGACGCCGGCCTGCATGTTGATGACGGCCAGCCCGTGGCCGACGACGTCGTGCACCTCCCGGGCCACCTCGAGGCGCTGCTCGTACGCACGGCGCCGATCGTCTTCGTCCCGCATCCGCGCCTGGTTGAGATGCCGGTTGCGCAGGAGCACGCCGAGCGCCCAGGGCACGCCGAGCAGCCCTGTCCACCCGAGCAGGTCCACGGCCGGCGTGAGCGGGAAGGCGCCGGCCAGATGGGGCAGCTCGGCGAGCAGCCAGAGCGCCGCCGTGATCCCGACCGCGAGGAGCGAGCGACGCACCGGCAGGTAGTTCGCCAGGGACCCGATCTGCAACGAGCCGGCGAACATGACCGGGCCCCACGGATAGCCGAACGCGATGAGACCGGCGATCCCGACCACCGTGATGCCGGCGGCGACCGGCGGCCACACGCGACGCAGCACGAGCGCGAGACACGAGACGGCGAGCAGCCCGGACGCGGCGTGGTCCACGTGCTGGCTGCTCGGGTACTGCCAGGACGCCCACCAGTGGGACGAGCCGACCACGAAGAGGGTGAAGACGAGGGCCAGCGCCAGGTCGAGCAGGACTGCTCGCAGCCCTGGCCAACGCGGCGGGAACATCAGGAGGACGATACCCGGCAGGCCCCGCGAGCGCATCCGCCGGCGAGCGTATCCCGGCTACGCGGGCGGACGTAGCGGATCAGACGGGCCCAGGCCCCCCGGACACCGGGCCGGTCGGCCCACCCGGCCGGTCAGCGCTCCCCGGTCGCGGCCGCCGGTCCCCCTTTCCCGACCTCGACCGGCGGGGGCCGCAGGAGGCGTGCGCAGCACTCGACGAGGAATCCCTCGTAGCGCTCCAGGTCCGCCTCGGTCGGCTCGCGCCCGAGGATCATCCGCACGCTCTGGGGCACGACGAACCAGTGGTCGGCGAGGCTGATCAGGAGCACCAGCAGGAGCCGCGGGTCGAGCTCGGGATCGATCTCCCCCGCTGCCTGTTGCGCGGTGATCGCCCGCAGCTTCTCCCGGTAGTGCTCCTGGCGGTTCGACACGGAGGCGGCGTCGATGCCATCCCCGTCCACCTCCATGCCCTCCCAGACGAGCAGACGCAACAGCTCCGGATGCCGGCGATGGAAGTGGAACAGGTTCGACGCGTACTGGTCGAGGCGGCGCTCGTCGGGGACCAGCGCTGCGCCCTGCTGATCGAGGTAACGGTCGAGCACGCGATGCAGGAGCTCGCGCTTGCTGCCGAAGTAGCGGTAGAGCGACTCCTTGTTGGCCTGGGCGAGGGCCGCGATATGGTCGACGCGCGCGCCGGCGACGCCTCGCGCCGCGAACTCCCGGAACGCCGCGTCGAGGATTCGACCCTTCGTCGCCGCCGGGTCATGCGGCACGTTGATCCCTCTCACGCATGCGGCAAGGCTACCCAACCAGGCAGTCAAACCAATTAGTTGCAGGGAGGGAGCGCGCCGGCCGGCGCGGGCGGTCAGCGCGGGAGTGGGCGGCCCTCGGCGCAGGCGCGGGCGTATTCGGCCGGCGGGACGCCGACCATGGCGGTGAACTCGCGCGTCAGGTGGGCCTGATCGCTGTAGCCGAGGGCGAGCGCGAGCTCGCTCCACGAGACGCGACCGCCGCGGCCGGCGCGCTCCGCCGCCTCCAGCAGCCGGTAGCGGCGGATCACCCACTTCGGGCTGGCGCCGACCTGCTCCGTGAACAGGCGTTGCAGGCTGCGGACGCTGCAGCCCGCCCGCCGCGCGACCTGGTCGACCCGGGTCAGGGTCGGATCGGCCGCGATCAGCTCGGCAAGGTCGCGCGCCGCCTCGGTCCGCGGCGCGGCGTCCGGCGCGCGATCGGCGAGCATTCGATC
>JBAPVZ010000454.1:0-3482 GCA_049283435.1 Candidatus Dormiibacterota bacterium | reverse complement strand
GCTGCGCGACGGCCGCACCGGCGAGTCGTTCGACCAGCCGGTGACGGTCGGTCAGATCTACATGTTGAAGCTTGCCCACCTGGTCGAGGACAAGATCCACGCCCGCTCCACCGGCCCCTACAGCCTGGTCACCCAGCAGCCGCTGGGCGGCAAGGCGCAGTTCGGCGGTCAGCGCTTCGGCGAGATGGAGGTGTGGGCGCTGGAGGCCTACGGGGCGGCACACGTCCTGCAGGAGATCCTGACCGTCAAGTCGGACGACATCGTCGGCCGCGTCAAGGCCTACGAGGCGATCGTCAAGGGAGACAACACCATGGATGCGGGCATCCCGGAGAGCTTCCGGGTGCTCGTCAAGGAGCTCCAGGGCCTCGGCCTCGGCGTCGAGATCCTGAGCGAGAACGAGAGCCAGATCGTGCTCAGCGAGGAGGACGATCCCGAGCTTCCGCTCGACCTCGGCATCAGTCTCGAGCGAGAAGAGCGCGAGGAAACCAGCGAGTAGGCGCTCGCCGCGGCCGGGAGTCAGGCCACTCCCGGCCGTTGCGGAAGCGGCCAGCGTGCCCCGGTGGCTGTAGTTCCGAGGTCGGGTTACCGCTCCAGGTACGCGGCTAGCTTTGCCAGCGAGGAAGTGAGTCCGGCAGCATGATCCTGCGCGGAGATACCGTCGGGGACGTCGTCGGCCCGGATGTCCACCCGCGTCCCGCCATCAACCGCGGTGACTCCCCAGGTCATGGTCATGGTGCCGGCGTAGGCGGGGTCGTCGGAGACGAAGTCGACGGTCTGCACGACGCGCACGCCGGGGACGATGTCGACAAAGCGGGCTTCAACGATGTCGGAATCCGCGGTCGCCTTGCCGGCTGCCGTCGAGGCCTCGGCGTAGGTCAAGATCATCCGATACGATCCGCCCTGCCGGGCGTCGAATCGTTCGAACCTGCCGCGCATGCCGCCGGGTGGTAGCCATGCCGTGAGCGCGTCCTGATCAACGAAGGCAGCGAAGACACGTTCAGGCGGGGCTGCGACCAGGCGGGAGCCCTTATCCGTGCGTGCCATCGTGCAATCGTGTGTCAACGGTCCGGCGATCTGGCTGGCGAAGGTTGGCTGTCAGGCCGAGGCGGCTTGTAGGGGCTTGGCAGTGATCGAGCCACCGATCCGAGTTGGGGAAGGTGGTGCGCCTGGGGCGTCGGCCACGCAATTGCCAGAGCGCGATCGCGTGGTGCGAGGGCACGGGCGTGATGTTGAGCATCTCGACTGTCAGGGCTCGAGATTCAGCAACGTTCTACCGCTCTCCACATCGAGAGGCACCGAAGCGTGGTCGTGCGCGATGAGCCAGGTGCCGTCGATCTTGCGGAGGCACGCCGTGAATCGAACCCAGAAGCCACCGCCGCTCGTCCCGTTCTTCAACATGCCGCTGAGCCGAGCGAATCCGTGCGCGAAGGCGACGTCACCGCTCGCGGTGATCGCGAGGTCGCGAATCTCGTAATCGAGCGGACGCTGGAACATGGCAAAGGCCTCCACCCAGTTCCCGCGTTTCGCCTCCGCTCCCACGCGTTGCAGCGGCCCCGCCACGTCGAACGTCACGACGTCGGAAGCGTAGATCGGCTTCAGAGCCTCCAGGTCCATGGCGCGAATCGCCGCGACCAACTTGTCGATTCGCTCGTGGATCTTGGCCTCGTCACCCGCGGGTTGTGTAGCCATGTAAGAGCTCTCCTTGAGTCAGTAGCCGATGGCCTGGCGCGGCAATAGGACCTGAGTGCGGCCGGGATCCGGCTCGCGGATAGGGGTACGGCTCGATGCGGCGCAGCGCCGTATCGAGGCCGGGGAACGGGTCAACCTGGTGGTCCTGCGAGGCTAGCCCCTCCGCGCTGTCCGATGGCGCTCTGATTCGGGGCCATGCCTACTCGCGAGCGAGCGAGAGCGCCAGGCTGGGAACGACGAAGGACAAGAGAAAGATCGGCAAGATGCTCTTTCCGGTGCATCGGAAGGCGACGGTCTCGCCGTCGGCGGCGTCGAAGGTCTTGGTTCGGCTTGAGTTCCGGCCGCTGCGGACTTGCAAGGTGTGACGTCCAGGTTCGATTGGCGTCTCGAACGTGTCGTTCATGTCGACTGACCCGACGCGCTCCCCGTCCAGCACGACGTCGTACGTGCCGCGCCGGACCTCCGCTCCAATTGCCTTGTGCGTCAGCTTCAGCGTTGCGGACATGGTGGACCTCCACTTGTCGTTTGTGAAAGGCGTTTCTCTGGGAGCTCCGGCGACAGACGCCTCGCGAGCAGGTCGAAGGCTAGCAGTGGTGCGGCGAGCCGATCGCGAGAGCGGTCGACTCGGTGATCACATGTAGCGAGTCAAGGCGACGATGATCAGCGGCCCACGGCGGGCCTGATCCGAGTCGAAGAGGTGGTCGGGGTCCCGGGATTCGAACTCGGGGCCTCACGGTCCCGAAACCGCTGTTGGGCATCCGCGGGTCGTCGCGGGGTATCACCGGAGGGCGCCGCGAGCTCAGTCCGCGGCTGGTTCGTGACGGTCACCATGGGGCGCCACGGCCCGCGGATGCTGTGACCTCCCGCGCAGCTCGGGTGGTCAGCTCATGGCCGAGTCCCGCCCCGGGCATGACCGGTCTGACGCCTAACCGCTCGCACCATCTGAGCCCATGGCCGCCCGGCGATCCGTGGTACGCGCATGCGAGTTGCAGACGTACTCTCGCTGCTCGCCGCGGGCGCCAGTGAGGAAGAAGTGCTTGGTGACCACCCCTACCTCGCCGCCGACGACATCAGGACGTGTCTTGCCTACGCGGCGGCGCTAACCGACCATGCAGTCGTGATCTCCTCTTGAGCACTTGCATTTTCTGATCGACGCGCAGCTGCCGCCCGCGCTCGCGCGTTGCTCGACGAACATGACCGCGTCGCGTTCGGCGTGTTAGGCGCGGTCGTGGAGGGTGACCTGGTAGCCGTCGGGGTCGGCGAAGGTGAACGTGCGACCGAATGGGCCGTCGATCGGAGCCGAGACGATCGTGTGGCCGTCGGCGACGAGAGCGTCATGAATGGCCTGGACGTCGGTGGCGTGGAGCCAGATCGCGGCACCGATGCCGGGCTGAGCAACGGACGCGAGATCGGTGCCGGGAACGATGTCTCGCAGTGCGAACGCGATCGGCGTCGTCTCGAAGACGACGGCATGAGGAGGGCCTGCCTGAGAGCGGACGAGGCCGAGGTAGTGCTCGTAGAACGCCTGCGACGCGTCGAGATCGCGAGCCTGGAGGGAGATGAAATCGGGGCCGGTGACGGGCATGGTGATGCTCCTTCTTGTGGTGGCAGTTTTCTGACACGGGTCATTGTATGTCAGAATACTGACATGAGTCAAGACGTAAGAGGCATCGACCTGGAGACGTCACTGGGCTACCTGCTGAAAGAGGCGTCGAGCGCCCTGCGCGTTGCCATGGAGGCAGTGCTGCGGCCGCTCGGGATGACCGTGACGCACTACTCCTGCCTCGAGCTGC
>JBAPVZ010000453.1:0-5046 GCA_049283435.1 Candidatus Dormiibacterota bacterium | reverse complement strand
GGTCAGCACGCGGACGGCGTTGCCATCGGCCAGGAGGGACGTCGTCAGCGCGTTGCCGAGGTAGCCGGTGCCGCCGAGCGCGACGACTGGTCCGCTTCCGTCCACGCAGCGAACCGTAGCGCGTTGGCGCGGTCCGGCGCTCGGGCCCCGCTCGGGCCCCGCTCGGGCCCCGCTCGGGGAGCGATCGATCAGTCGCGGTAGAGCGGATGGTCGGCGAACGCGGCCATCCAGTATTCGGTGATCAGCCGGCCTTCCAGGAAATGATGCCGGCGGCGCTCGACCTCGACCTCGTAGCCCGCCTTCTCGTAGGCGCGCTTGCCCCGCTCGTTGCCTTTGAACACGCCCAGGCAGACCTTCTCCATGCCGAGCCGGCGCATCGCGAATCGGGTCACCAGCTTCACCGTCTCGGTGCCGAGTCCGCGGCTCAGGCGCTCCGGCGGCCCGAGTGTGATCGCGAACCAGCAGTGACGGTTCTGCCAGTCGATCGCGAACAGCCCGGTGTTCCCGATCACGGTCCCGTCCGAGCGGTCGACGACGTTCCAGGCAACCCGATCCGGGGTGGGCGCGCCCCCGTCCACGACCTCTCTTCGCAATGCTTCGGCGGTCTGCGGGAGCAGCAGGCCAGGACCGGTGAAGCGCGCGATCTCGGGCACCGAGAAGATCCGCTCGAGCGCCTCCGCATCCTCGGGCTGCGCGCGGCGCAGGAGGACGCGCTCGCCGATCAGATCCATGCCGACGCCTCGATCCACTTCGGGTCGTCGGCAAAGGCCGCCAGGACGTCCACGTCGACGAGGCGGCCGTCGCGGAACACGTGCCGTCGCTGGGTGCCCTCGAGCACGTACCCGGCCCGCTCGGCGCTGTGGCGAGCGCTCGGATTCGTCACCGGCACCATCGTGCTCACCTTCGTCACGGCAAGGTGGGCAAGCGCGAACCCGGTCGCCAGGCGGCACGCCTCGGTCCCCAGCCCGGCTCCCCAGCGGTCCGGCCCGCCGAGCACGATCTCCCAGTCGGCGTTGCGGTCGCGCAGCTCGATGCGGAGGACGGACGTGACGCCGATCAAGGCGCCGTCGCGCCGGTCCTCGACCCCCCAGCGGACCGTCGTCGCATCGGTGTCGCGGATCAGCCGGCGAACGTCCTGCGCGCCGATCGGCCGCAGCGCCCAGAGGGGCAGCCTCTCGGTGACGGCCGGCTCCGCGAGGATCCCGACGAGCGCGGGCTCGTCGGCCTCGCGCAGACCGCGAAGCCGCACCAGGCGTCCGGTCAGGTCCACGGACGATCAGTCTGGCAGAGCCGAGCCCGAGCGTGGCGGGAGGCGCCCGACGGTAAGCTGCGGCGTGAGTGTCGTTCGCGAGCGAGGTGAAGAGCGAGCTTGCCGGGCTCGATCCCGCCCAGCCGGCGGCGGGCTTGCAGGAGCTGCGCGGCCTCGCCCTCGGCGTGCGGGCACGCGTCGGCGGCGAGGGGTCGAGCTTGCGACTGCCGGCGCTGCGCAATCAGATCGCCAGGAAGGTGGTCCGGCTCGGCCGCCAGCTCGGCGTCGAGCCGCGGATCGTGCCGATGCGCGGAGCCCACGAGCTCACGTTCTCGGTCGAGCTCCCGCACGTGCCACGCCTCGGGCGCTGGCTGCGGCCCGACCCGCCTCGCCTTCCGACCGCCGCCACCGAGCGCAAGGCACTGCTGCGCGGCTTCTTTCTCGGGTGTGGATCGGTGAACGGTCCGACCGCCCGCTATCACCTGGAACTGGTCCCGCCGACGCTGGCGTGGGCGACCGCGCTCGTCGAGCTGCTCGGCGAGCACGGCATCCGCGCCGGCGTCACCGACCGCGCTCGCCAGCCGCTCGTCTACGTGAAGGACGGCGACGGCGTCGCGGCCGTGCTCTCGTTGTGCGGCGCCTCCCGCGCCGTGATGGCGTTCGAGAGCGCGCGCGTGGTGCGCGAGGTCTCGGCGCAGATCAACCGTCAGCTCAACTTCGAGACGGCGAATCTCGACAAGACCGCCGATTCCTCGTCTCGCCAGCTCGCGGCGATCCGGCGCCTACGGCAGTCCGGCCGGCTGTCCGAGCTCTCGCCTGCCCTGCGCGAGATGGCCGAGCTGCGGCTCGGATATCCGGAGCTGAGCCTGCAGGAGCTCGCAGGTCAGCTCGGGCTGTCGAAGTCGGGCAGCAACCACCGTCTGCGCCGGCTGATGCGGATGGCGGAAGGGACGGGGGAGAAGGAAACCAGCCTCTAACATGGTGCGCGACCACGGGACACGGCGCCTTCGGGAGGACATGCATGCCGATCAGAGTCGGAATCAACGGTTTCGGTCGCATCGGGCGCAACATCTTCCGCGCCGCTCGCGAGCGCAACCCTGACCTCGAGATCGTCGCCGTCAACGACCTCGGGGAGGCCGCGACGTTCGCCCACCTGTTGAAGTACGACACCGCGCTGGGCGTCCTCCCCAACGACATCCGGGTGTCGGGAGGTGACATCGTCGTCGACGGGCGCCCGATCAAGTTCCTCTCCCAGCGGGATCCGGGCGAGCTCCCCTGGGCCGACCTCGGCATCGACCTCGTCGTCGAGTCGACCGGCCTCTTCACCGATGCCGAGAAGGCCCGCGTCCACATCGACCGGGGAGGTGCTCGCAAGGTCGTCATCTCGGCGCCGGCGACGCACCAGGACCTGACCGTCGTGCTCGGCGTCAACCAGGACGCGTACGACCCGCAGCGGCATCATGTCATCTCCAACGGCAGCTGCACGACGAACGCGCTCGTCCCCCCGGTCAAGGTGCTGAACGACGTGTTCGGGGTTGCCCACGGCATGATGACGACGATCCATGCGTACACCGCCGACCAGCGCCTCCAGGACCTGCCGCACAAGGACCTGCGCCGGGCTCGAGCCGCCGCGGACAACATCATCCCGACCTCGACGGGCGCGAACCGGGCGGTCGCCGAGGTGCTGCCGGAGCTGTCCGGCCGCTTCGCCGGGATGTCGTTTCGCGTGCCGCTCCTCGACGTCTCCGTCATCGACCTGACCGTCGAGCTGGAGCGCCCGGTCACCGTGCAGTCGGTCAACGACGCGCTCCGGGAGGCGGCCGCCGGCTCGCTCGCGGGCGTGCTCGCGATCACCGACGAACCGCTCGTCAGCTCTGACTTCAAGGGCAACTCGCATTCCTCGATCGTGGACACGCTGTCCACGCTGACGCTCGGCGAGCACTCGGCCAAGATCGTCAGCTGGTACGACAACGAGTGGGGCTTCAGCTGCCGAATGGTGGACCTGCTGACGCTGCTCGACCGGCGTCGATGAAGGCGTCCTTCGCAGAGCCCGACGTGGCCGGGCGGCGCGTGCTGGTCCGCGAGGATCTGAACGTCCCCCTGCACGACGGGAGGATCGCGGACGACACGCGCATCCAGGCCGCGGTGCCGACCTTGCGCGAGCTCCGCGACCGCCGGGCTCGCGTCGTCGTCACCTCCCACCTCGGTCGCCCGCGGGGCAAGGTCGATCCCGACCTCTCGCTGCGCCCGGTCGCGGAGCGGCTCGGCGAGCTGCTCGGTTCCCCGGTCGCCTTCGCCGGCGACTGCGTCGGCGAGGCGGCGATCCAGGCCGTCGAGGCCCTGCCGCCGGGCGGTGTGCTGCTCCTCGAGAACGTGCGCTTCCACCCCGGGGAGGAGGCGAACGATCCCACCTTCGCGGCGCAGCTGGCTTCGCACGGCGACCTCTACGTCAACGACGCGTTCGCCGCTTCGCATCGGGCTCACGCGTCGGTCGTCGGCGTCGCGGATCACCTGCCCGCCTATGCCGGCGCGCTGATGCTCGCCGAGCTGGCCGCGCTGCAACGGGCGCTCGACGCGCCCCGGCGGCCGCTCGTCGCGATCGTCGGAGGGGCGAAGGTCTCGACGAAGGCGGGCGTCCTGCGGTTCCTGCTCCCCCGCGTCGACACGCTCGTCGTCGGTGGCGCGATGGCCAACACGTTCGTCAAGGCGAGGGGCGACGACGTCGGCAGCAGCTACGTCGAGGACGAGGCGCTGGACGAGGCCAGGCGGGTCGCGGGCGAGGCGGGGGACAAGCTCGTGCTGCCGACCGACGGCCTCGCCGCCGAGGCGCTGGAATCGGGCCGGGAGGTGCGCGTCGTCGCCGTCGCGCGAGTCCCCGCCGGGTGGATGATCGCCGACGCCGGCCCGCGCTCGCAGGAGCGCTTCGCTGCCGCCGTCGCCGATGCGGGCACCGTCGTCTGGAACGGGCCGGTCGGCGTCGCCGAGATCGCCGAATTCGCCGGCGGCACGAGAAGCCTGGCCGAGGCGATCGTGGCCTCGGATGCCTACTCGCTCGTCGGCGGCGGGGACACGGCCGCGGCGGTCGCAGCGCTCGGACTGGCCGGGCGATTCTCGCACGTCTCCACCGGCGGTGGCGCGACGCTCGAGTACCTGGAAGGCAAGGAGCTGCCCGGGGTCGCGGTGCTTCGGGAGGAGAGATGATGGCGCGACGCCCGTTCGTCGCCGCGAACTGGAAGATGAACCCGCCCAGTGCGGCCGAGGCACGGCAGCTGGCCGGCGGCGTGCGCGCGGCGGCGAGCGCCGATCCGGGACGGCTGGAGGTCGCGCTCTTCCCACCCTACGTCTGGCTGTCCGCGGTGGCCGCCGAGCTGGACGACCTGCCGATCGGTCTCGGCGCGCAGGACTGCTACTGGGAGCCCTCGGGGGCCTACACCGGGGAGGTGTCCGTCGCGATGCTCGCGGGGTGGTGCCAATGGGTGCTCGTCGGGCACTCGGAACGTCGCGAGCACTTCGCCGAGACCGACGAGGACGTTGCCCGCAAGGCAGGCGCGGCGCTCGCGGCCGGCATGTCGGCGCTCGTCTGCGTCGGTGAGCAGTTGCACGAGTACGAGGCGGGCCGGACCGCGCAGATCGTCGCCAGCCAGGTCCGCGCCGGCCTGTCGCGGCTGCCCGCGGCGAAACTCCCGGAAGCGGAGCTCGCGTTCGCCTACGAGCCGGTCTGGGCGATCGGCAGCGGTCGGACGCCGACGCCGGAGGAGGTCGCGGCCGTGCTGGAAGGTGTGCGGGCCGAGGCGGCG
>JBAPVZ010000452.1:0-6578 GCA_049283435.1 Candidatus Dormiibacterota bacterium | reverse complement strand
GGCGAGAGCCGCCGCCGCACCCTCCTCCTCCAGCACGCGCACGTCGCAGCCGGCGTCGCGGAACCGGCCGGCAACGCCGGCTGCGTCCGGGCCGCCGAGCACGACCAGCCTCGTCGCCACGCTACAGCAGCTCCTTCAGGCGAACCGCGATCCCCGCCGGCAGGCCGGCTCGCCTGGTCAGCAGCTCAGGCGGCGCCTCGCGGATCGCCTGCAGGCTCCCGAACTCACGCAGCAGCCGCCGCTTGCGGGCGGGTCCGATGCCCTCGACCGAGTCGAGCGGCGAGGTGAGCGCGCGCTTCGAGCGCACCTGGCGGTGGTGCGTGATCGCGAAGCGGTGCGCCTCGTCCCGGATGCGCTGGACGAGGAACATCCCGGGCGAATCGTGTTCCTGCACGATCGGTTCCGGCCGATCGGGCGCGAACAGCTCCTCCTCCCGCTTCGCGAGCCCGAACGTCGGGATGTCGGCGAAGCCCGCCTCCTCGAGCACCTCCATGACCGCCGAGAGCTGGCCCTTGCCGCCGTCGATGATCATCAGGTCGGGGCGGCTGGAGAAGGACTTGTCGCCCGCCTCGGCACCGTCGTCACGGCGCTCGGCGGCTTCCAGGTGGTCGAGACGCCGCCGCAGCACCTCCTGCAGCATCGCGAAGTCGTTCGGACCCGCCGTGTGCTTGATGCGAAAGCTCCGATAGTGGTCGGTCGCCGGTCGCCCGTCGAGGAACACGACCATCGCGCCGACCGCCGACGACCCCTGGATGTTCGAGATGTCGTAGCACTCGATCCGCCGGGGCGGCTCCGCCAGATCGAGCGCCTCGGCGATGGCGAGCAGCATCGGCTCGGTGCGGCTGCGGTCGTAGTCGGCCTGGATGCGCTGCTGCCGGAGCTCCTCGGTCGCCGTCTGCGCGAGCTGATCGAGCAGCTGGCGCTTGCGACCCCGTTTCGGCCACTCGATCGCGACCGCGCCCTCCCGCCGCTGGACGAGCCACTCGCGGAGCAGGTCCGGCTCGTCGATCGGGCCCGGGAGGAGCAGCGTCCTCGGCACGTGGGTCGCGCTCCCGTAGTACTGGACGACGAACCCCCGGAGCAGCTCCGACTCCGGCACGTCCGCCGCACCCTCCAGCGCGTGGCCGTCGTGCCCGATCATCTTGCCCTGGCGGATGTAGGCGACCTCGACGAAGACGTCGCGCCCGCTCCGCGCGTAGGCGATCAGGTCCTGGTCGTCGCTGCCTTGGGTCAGCACCTTCTGACGATCCGCGATCCTCTCGATCGCGAGCAGCTGGTCGCGATAGCGGGCCGCGTTCTCGAAGTCGAGCGCCTCCGCCGCCAGGTCCATGCGCCCGTGCAGTTCGCGCACGATGCGGTCCGAGCGCCCCTCCATGAAGTAGGCGACCTCCTGCATGCGGGCGCGATAGTCCGCGGCGGAGATCCGTGCCTCGCAAGGGCCGGGGCAGCGCTCGATGTGGAAGTCGAGGCAGACCCGATGCTGCTTGAAGATGTCGTCCGAGCAGGTGCGGAACGGCAAGAGGCGCCGGATGCTCTTGACCGTGCTGCGCAGGGACTGCGCGCTCGTGTAGGGACCGAAGTACAGTGCACCGTCGTCCTGCACCCGGCGCGCGTAGTGGACGCGCGCGAAGTCGTCCTGGACGGGCAGCTTGAGGTAGAGGTAGTTCTTGTCGTCCTTGAGCCGCACGTTGTAGCGCGGCCGGTAGTGCTTGATCAGGTTCGACTCGAGGATCAGGGCCTCGACCTCGTTCGTCGCCCGGATGATCTCGAAGTCGTAGATGTTGCGGAGCAGGTCGGCGATGCGCGGGTTGAGCAGCGCATAGCCGGCCGTGAAGTAGGAGCGGAGGCGGTCGCGCAGGCGCACCGCCTTGCCGACGTAGATCACCTTGCCGGACGAGTTCCGGAACAGGTAGACGCCGGGCTCCTCGGGCACCGCGCGCAGCCGCTCCCGGATCAGTTCCGAGGTCGCGGGTGCGACGTCGCTGGCCATCGTCCTCAGATGGTAGGCGGCCACCCATCTCAGCTCCCCTCGCTACCCTTCTCCGTGTGGAGTTGCGGCTCAGGATCGAGATTCCCGGCGCGCCGGTGCACGACGTCTTCTGTGACATCGACGCCGAGCGGAGGGTCTCCGACCTGGCTCAGGCGCTCGCCGACAAGGCAGGGCTGCCGGCGCCCCCCGGCCACCTGGGTCTCTTCTGCCGCCGCCGCGTCGATTGGTTGAAGCCGAGCGCGACGATCCGGCAGTCGGCCGTGCGCTCGGGCGACGAGCTCGTGCTCGCCCCCCAGGGCGCTGCGCTTGCCGGCATCGGGGAGACGCCGCCGGCGCTCGTGCTGCTCGTCACCGGCGGGCCGCTGGCCGGCCTGCGCTTTCCTCTCGCACCGGGCACCCACCAGGTCGGACGCTCGCCGGAGTGCAACGTCGTGCTGGACGACCCCTCGCTCTCGCGCGTCCACCTCTCGGTCAGCGTCAGCCGGCAGGGGGAGATCACCGTCGTCGACGAGCGCTCGGCGAACGGGACCTTCGTCGAGGGGGAGCGGCTGCAGGGTCCGGTGCTGCTCCAGCCGGGGCAGGAGATCGAAGCGGGCCGCACGCTGCTTGGTTTCGGACCGAGTCGCGAACCGACGGTCGGCACCGTCGACCAGCACGGCCGCGTCGCGCTCAACCGCCCCCCACGCATGGTCCCCCGCCCGCCGCAGACGGCGTTCAAGATCGATTCGCCCCCCGAGCAGCGGACGAACCTCGCGTTCTCGATCAGCGCTGCCGTGCTGCCGCTCGGCATGGGCGTCGTCCTCTGGCTGGCGACGAAGCAGGCGATCATGCTGCTGATGACCCTCTTCAGCCCGGTCATGGTGATCGGGAGCTGGCTCGAAGGTCGCGTCGGCAACCGCAACTCCGCGCGGCGCGGCGGCGAGCGCTTCCGCGAGCGCCTCGCCGAGACGAGCCGGCAGATGTCGGTGTCCCACGAGCAGGAGCAGCGCTACCGGCGCATCGTCGCCCCCGACCTCGCGCGCCTCGCGCTGCGCGCAGTGTGGGCGAGCCCGAACCTCTGGGAGCGGCGGCAGGACGACCCCGACTTCCTGCTGCTCCGCGTCGGCTGGGGTGACCAGGCGTCGCGGCTCGAGCTCGACATCCCGCAGGGGGGCGACGAGCGCCTGCAGCAGGTCGCCGCCCGCGTCGCGACCGGCTACCAGCAGCTCGGCACGGTGCCGATCGCGATCCCGCTCCGTGAGGCCGGCTCGATCGGCGTCGCCGGCCCGCGCGACCACGTGCTCGCGATGGCGCGCACGTTCGGCGTCCAGATCGCGACGCTGCACAGCCCCGAGGAGGTGATGGTCGCGGCCGCGCTGCCCGCCGGCCAGGAGGGCGACTGGCGGTGGCTGGGCTGGATCCCCCACCTCCGTCCGGAGTCCCAGCCGCTGCCGGGCGACGCGATCGCGATCGGGCGCGTCGCCGCCCGGGATCTCGTCGAGCGTCTGCTCCGTCTCCTCGACGAGCGGCGCGCGACGACGAGCGACCACTACGGCGCCCAGCAGACGAGCGGCGACTCCTCGATCGTCGTGCTGCTCGACGGCCAGGCCGAGCTGCCGCGGGCCGGTGTCGACCGGCTGCTCACCGAGGGGCCGCGCTGCAACATCAACGTGATCTGGCTCGGCGCCACCGCGCAGGCGCTGCCTGGCGAATGCGGCGCGATCCTGGACCTGGAACAGGCGAGCGGCGCGCCGACGATCGTGCTTCCCGATCGCGCGACGACGGTCGAGGCATTCGCCGGCGACCTGGCGCCGATGGCGGTCGCCGACGAGGTCGCGAGAGCGCTCGCGCCGATCCGCGACGTGGAGGCCGCCGGCACCGCCGCCGAGATCCCGCGCTACGTGAGCCTGCTCGAGCTGCTCGACCTCGACCAGGATCCGACCGAGCGCATGCGGCGGCGCTGGGCACGCGACGACGGCCGGCTCGCCGGGCGCATGGGGATCGCGGCCGGCCACCAACCGTGCGAGGTCAGCATCCGCTACGACGGCCCGCACGCGCTCGCCGGCGGCATGACCGGCTCGGGCAAGAGCGAGCTCCTGCAGACGCTGGTCGCCTCGCTCGCGGCCGCCCACTCGCCGCAACGACTGACCTTCATCCTCGTCGACTACAAGGGCGGCGCCGCGTTCCGGGACTGCATCGAGCTCCCGCATACCGTCGGCTTCGTGACCGATCTCGACGGCCACCTCGTGAATCGCGCGCTCGTCTCCCTGCGCGCGGAGCTCCGCCGCCGCGAGGAGGTGCTCCGCGAGAACGGCTGCCGCGACCTCATCGAGTTCGAGGACAAACATCCGGACCTCGCGTTCGCGAGCCTTTTGATCGTCGTCGACGAGTTCGCCGCGCTGGCCGCGGAGCTGCCCGACTTCGTCGACGGCATGGTCGACATCGCACAGCGCGGACGCAGCCTCGGCATCCACATGATCCTCGCGACGCAGCGGCCGGCCGGCGTCATCAACGACAAGATCCGCACCAACACCAACCTGCGGCTGGCGCTGCGATTCTCGGACACGAGCGACAGCCAGGACGTCATCGGAACCGACGATGCGGCGCGGCCCGGCCTGCCGCGGGGCCGGGCGTACATGCGGGCGGGCCCGGGCACGTTGATCGAGTTCCAGGCCGCCTACGCGAACGGTCGCACGATGACCGAGGGTGGACCCGCACCGGTCGTGCTCCGCGATCTCGACGTCGCCGGCGAGCCGGTCGACGAGGGCGCGGGCGTTCGCCACGACAGTGCGAGCCCGACCGACCTGATGCGGGTGGTGACGACGGCCCGGGACCTGAACGCGCAGCTCGAGCTGCCGCCCGCCCCCCATCCCTGGCTGGAGACGCTGCCGAACGTGCTGCCGCTGGAGCGCCTGGAGGCGGTCGTCGGCGCCCAGCCGGACGAGCGGCCGGCCGTCACCATCGGCCTCCTCGACGACCCGGCGCGGCAGCGCCAGCTGCCCGGTCGCTTCGACCTGGAGCAGGATGGCGCGCTCGTCGTCTTCGGCGCCACCGGGACCGGCAAGACGACGTTCCTCCGAGCGCTGACCGCCTCGCTCACGAGCCGGCTCTCTCCCGACGAGCTCCACGTCTACGGCCTCGACTTCGCGACCCGCGGCCTGCGCCCGCTCACGTTCTTCCCCCATACCGGTGCGATCGTCTCCGGCGACGAGATCGAACGGGGCCAGCGTCTGCTCGGCTATCTGCGGACGGAGGTCGACCGGCGCAAGTCGCTTCTGGCGGCGGCGGGGGCGTCGACGCTCGCCGAGTATCACGCGGCCGGTCAGCCGCGACTCCCGCACATCCTGCTGCTCCTCGACGGTTACGGCAGCTTCCGGTCGACCTACGAGGACGTCGATTTCGGCGCCCCGCTCGACGCGTTCCGGGAGCTGCTCGCCGACGGGCGGCCGATGGGACTGGCAACCGTGTTCACCGCCGATCGCTCGGGGGCCGTGACCACCGCCGTCACGGCGAGCGTGCCCCGGCGTCTCGTGCTCCGCATGACGAGCGACGACGAGTACTCCTTCTGTGACGTCCCGCGCGTCCTCTATCACGATGCCCATCTCCCCGCCGGACGCGGCTTCCTCGACGGGCAGCTCGAGCTGCAGTGCCCGATCGTCGGCGAGCAGCCGTCCGGAAGCGCCCAGGCGGCGGCGCTCGATGCCCTGCAGCGTGATCTGCAGGCACGCTATCCCGACGCGCACGTCCCGCAGATCCGGCTGCTCCCGACGCAGCTCGCGCAGCACGACCTGCCCGCCCCGCGCTCGCCGATGGAGGCCGTGTTCGGGCTGCTCGACGGCGATCTCGCGCCGGCTCGGCTCGATCTCCGGGAGGACGGGCACCTGCTCGTCGTCGGGCCTCGCCGCAGCGGGCGGAGTACGACGCTCGGTGCGATCGCAGACTCGCTGCAGCGAGCCGCGGCGCCGGTTCCGATCGTGCTCCTGGCGCCGCGCCGCCAGAGCCCGCTGCTGCGGCTCGACGGCTGGGCCGATTTCGCGGTCGGCGGGGATGCCTGCGCGACGCTGGCCGAGCGGCTCCTGGCGCAAGCGCGGGGAGAGCAGCCGGAGGGCGCCAAGTTCGACCTGACCGCGGCCGGTGCCGTCGTCGTCATCGACGACGCCGAGGAGCTGTTCGAGGGCATGGCCGCCTCCTCGCTCGAGGCCCTGGCGCGAGTGGGGCGCGATGTCGACCTGCGATTCGCGATGGCGACCGAGGCCCAGGCCGCCCACCGCCAGTTCGGGGGGCTGCTCGCCCAGGTGCAGCGCGATCGGCTCGGGATTCTGCTCGATGCCGACCCGACGCTCGACGGCACGCTTGTCGGCGGCGTCACGCTCCCCCGCCGCCGTGGGGTCCTGCCCCCCGGCCGCGCGCTGTTCGTCTACGGCGGCGAGGTGCTCACCGTGCAGGTCGCCGGCGAGCCCTGAGCGGAGCGATTCGGCGCGCGCAAAAAGAGCGGGGCGCCCCGGCGCCCCGCTCTTCGATAGTCGTGCTGGCGTTCGTTACTCGCCGCCGCCGGCCTGGATGACGTTCTGGATGATCGTCCCGATCTCTTTGCTGAGCTGCTGAAGAT
>JBAPVZ010000451.1:0-4864 GCA_049283435.1 Candidatus Dormiibacterota bacterium | reverse complement strand
GCGGAATTACACTGCTCAGGTGTCGATGAGCTCTCCCACGGCGGGCGCGCAGCCGCTCCGACGGCGGCTCCAGAATCCCTACAGCAAGCTCCCGGACTGGTTCTATCCGGCCAACGTCGTCTTCTGGTACGTCCTCTTCGCGCTCTACGGGCTCGTCGTCTCGCTCCTCGACACGCGGCCCGCGCACTTCCTCTCCTATCTGAGTCCGTTCAACTCACCCGAGTTCCTGATCAACATCGGACCGCTGCACATCCCACCCGGTCTCTGGATCGGGCCCATCCCCCTCGCCTTCCGCCTCACCTGCTACTACTACCGGAAGGCCTACTACCGGGGGTTCCTGCAGCATCCCAGCTCGTGCGCGCACAACGAGCCGGCCCGCGGGACCTACCGTGGCGAGACCCGGTTCTGGATCTGGAACAACCTCCACCGCTACGCGATGTACCTCACGGTCGCGCAGGTCGTCGTGCTCTGGTACGACACGGTCCACGCGTTCGTGATCACGCCGAGCGGCGGCTTCTGGACCTGGGCCGGCACGCTCCATTTCGGGCTCGGCAACGTCCTCATGATCGTCAACGTGCTCTGCCTCAGCGGCTACACGTTCGGCTGCCACGCGTTCCGGCACTGGGTCGGCGGCGGCAAAGACTGCCAGAGCTGCATCCGCACCCGCCACCGCATCTGGAAGGGCGTGACCGTCCTCAACGTCAATCACGGCGTCTGGGCCTGGACGAGCATGTTCACGGTGTGGGGCACCGACCTCTACATCCGCCTGCTCTCGCACGGCTGGCTCATACCTCACGGCATCTGTAACTGACGATGGCAACTCCCCAAGCGAACTACGAAGAGGTCGAGACGGACGTCCTCGTGATCGGGGCCGGCGGCGCCGGCATGCGCGGCGCGATCGCCGCTGCCGAAGCCGGCCTGCGCGTCCTCGTCGTCTGCAAATCGCTGCTCGGCAAGGCCCACACCGTGATGGCGGAGGGCGGCATGGCGGCAGCGCTGGGCAACGTCGCCAAGCCGGACAGCTGGAAGACGCACTTCAGCGACACGATGAAGGGCGGCAAGCTGCTCAACAACTGGCGGATGGCCGAGATGCACGCGAAGGAGGCGCCCGAACGGGTGCTCGAGCTGGAGCGCTGGGGCGCCGTCTTCGATCGCAACCAGGGCGGTCTGATCCACCAGCGCTCGTTCGGCGGCCATACCTACCCCCGACTCGCGCACATCGGCGATCGCACCGGGCTGGAGCTGATCCGCAGCCTGCAGGACCATCTCGTGCACCAGCCCGGGGTCGACGTCCACATGGAGACGACCTGCACGCGCCTGCTCGTGCAGGACGGTCGCGTGCAGGGCGCCGTCGCCTACTCGCGGCACGACGGCCGGCTGATCGTCTACAAGGCCAGGGCGGTCCTGCTCGCGAGCGGCGGCCTCGGCAAGATCTACCGCGTCACCTCGAATTCCTGGGAGTCGACCGGCGACGGTTCGGCGATGGCGCTCGCGGCGGGCGCGATCCTGCAGGACTCCGAGATGGTGCAGTTCCACCCGACGGGCATGGTCTGGCCGCCGGGCGTGCGCGGCATCCTGGTGACCGAGGGCGTCCGCGGCGAGGGCGGTCTCCTGCGCAACAAGGACGGGGAGCGCTTCATGGAGAAGTACGACCCCGAGCGGATGGAGCTGTCGACGCGGGACGTCGTCGCGCGCTCGATCAACCAGGAGGTGATCGAGGGCCGAGGATCCCCGCACGGGGGCGCGTTCCTCGACATCTCGCACCGGCCGCGCGAATTCATCCTCAACAAGTTGCCGTCGATGTGGGAGCAGTTCCATCAGCTGGCCGACATCGACATCACGAGGGAGCCGATGGAGGTCGCGCCGACGATCCACTACTCGATGGGCGGCGTACGCGTGGACCCGGAGAACGGGGCGACGAATCTGGAGGGGCTGTTCGCCGCCGGCGAGGTCGCGTGCGGCCTGCACGGCGCCAACCGGCTCGGGGGCAATTCCCTGTCCGACCTGCTCGTGTTCGGCAAGCGAGCCGGCGACGGGGCGGCGGCCTACGTCGCCGAGGGCAGGAAGGAGGCGGCGGTCTCCCGAGGCCAGGTCGACGACTTCATCGGCTTCACGCTCGGGCCGCTGCAGGGTGACGGCGGCGACAACCCGTACGCGCTGCACGCCGAGCTCCAGGACACGCTGACCCGCTACGCCCCGATCATCCGGGACGATCACGGGCTGCGCATCGGCCTCGAGAAGGTGAAGGACCTGCAGGAGCGGGCCGGCAAGGTCGGCACCGGCGGCCAGAGCGGTCGCAGCTTCAACCCCGGCTGGCATGCGGCCCTCGATCTGCGGTCGATGGTGGACAACGCCGAGGGCGTCTTCCTCTGCGCGATCGAGCGACGGGAGAGCCGCGGCGCCCATACCCGGCGTGACTACCCGGAGCCCGATCCCGAGCTCGGCAACGTGAACTTCATCGTCAAGCGCGAGGGGAGGGAGACCGAGGTCGATTCCCTGCCCAAGGAGCCGATCCCCGCCGACTACCAGGAGATCATCGACTCCTCGTGGACGAAGGACTACGTCCGTGAGGACTGAATCGGCAACCAGCGAGCTCCCCGCGAGGTTTCGCAAGGTCCCTCTCGCGGCGGCCGCAACCGAGGAGAGCAGATGGCGACAGCACTAGAGGACCAGGAGCTGGAGCCCGTCCACGCCAGGGCCGTCGAGGCGATCGGGAGCGTCCGCCTCAACATCTGGCGGGGTGACCAGGGCGGCGGCGAGCTGGTCGGCTACGACGTCCCCGTCCAGGAGGGCATGGTCGTCCTCGACGCGGTGCTCTGGGTGCAGCAGCACCTCTCCAGTGACCTCGCGGTGCGCTGGAACTGCAAGGCCGCGAAGTGCGGCTCCTGCTCGGCCGAGATCAACGGGTTCCCGCGCCTGATGTGCAAGACTCGCCTGCAGGGCCTTCCCCCGGGCGAGATCACGGTCCGCCCGATGCACACGTTCCCGAACATCAAGGACCTGGTCACCGACGTCAGCTGGAACTACGAGGTCAACCGGCGGATCCCGAAGTTCACGCCGAGCCGGCAGGACCAGGAGTCGACCGAGCCCTGGCACATGGCCCAGGAGGACGTGAACCGTTCGATCGAGTTCCGCAAGTGCATCGAGTGCTTCCTCTGCCAGGACGTCTGCCACGTGCTGCGCAGCGACGACCGCAAGGACGCGTTCTTCGGGCCGCGTTCCATGATCCGGATCGCGAGCCTGGAGATGCACCCGAAGGACGTCCTGGACCGGCGCCCGCTGCTCCGCCACGAGGCGGGTGTCGGCATGTGCAACGTCACCAAGTGCTGCACCGAGGTGTGCCCCGAGCACATCCACATCACCGACAACGCGATCATCCCGCTGAAGGAGCGCACGGCCGACCTCTACTTCGATCCGCTGCGATGGGCCGGCCGCAAGCTGCGGGGCAAGTAGCTCGACATCGAAGCCCCACCCGCCGGCCGCTCCGCGCGCGACGCGTGGCGCCCCCGAACGCTCGATAATCAATAAACCATGATCGATCGTTCGCCAGACAGCCCGAGTCGACCGGTGGAGGAGCCCGCTCTCCTGCGCAGCGTGCTCCGCGACCAGGTGAAGGACCGCATCCTGCAGAACATCGTGGAGGGCCGCTACCCACCAGGCGCTCGCTTGATCGAGACGCGCATTGCGCGGGAGCTGCGGGTCAGCCAGGCGCCGGTGCGGGAGGCCCTGCGAGATCTGGAGAGCGTCGGGCTCGTCGAGTCGGTCGCGTTCCGGGGCGCGCGGGTGCGGCAGCCGCGGCCCGAGGAGCTGCTGGAAGCGTTCCCGGTGCGGGCGGCGCTGGAATCCCTGGCCGCGGCGATGGCTGCGGAGCGCATCGACGAGGGGCAGCTGGACGCGATGGAGCGCGCGATCCGGCAGATGGAACAGGCAGCCGAGCAGCAGGACGAGCACGCGCAGTCGCGCGCGAACGCGGAGTTCCACGCGCTCGTCGTGCAGGCCAGCGAGAACGCGACGCTGCAGCGCCAGTGGGCTCTGCTGGAACCCTTCGCGCGAACCTACCTGACCTCGGCACGGTCCGGCATCGACCTCATGGTGCTCGCGCGCCGTCACCGCAAGATCTTGGACCCGCTGCGCCGTCGCGACGGCGCGGCGGCCGCGTCCGCGATGCGCGAGCACCTGCTCGAGGCCGCCGGCTGGCTGGAGGAGAGCCTCGCCAGGTAGGTCGGGCTACTCGACGCCCGAGCCGGAGAGCCCGGTCACGAACGACCGCTGGGCGACGACGAACGCGACCACCATGGGCAGGGTCGTGATCACGGTGGCGGCGAAGGCGACGTTCTCGGAGATCGTGCCGCCGTAGCTCGACGAGGCGAGCGGAGCCAGCGTCTGGGTGAGCACCTGGACCGACGGGTTGGTGGCCACGACCAGCGGCCAGAGGTACATGTTCCACGCCGTCAGCACCGAGATCGCGGTGTAGGCGCCGGTCATCGGGCTCGCCAGCGGGATCACGATCCGGGTCAGGACGACCATCCAGCGCGCCCCGTCGACGCGGGCGGCGGAGATCAGGTCGTCGGGCAGGCTGACGATGAACTGCCGGAACAGCAGCGTCCCGAACCCGGTCTGGGCGACGATCGGCAGGATCAGTCCGGGGTACGTGTTGACCAGGTGAAACTCGTCGGTGACGACGAAGGTCGGGACCAGGGTCGTCACGGCGGGGACGAACAGCGACATGCCGAGCACGGCGAGGATCTTGTTCCGGGCGCGAAACCGCAGCTTGGCGAGGGCGAACCCGCCCGAGATGCACAGCATCCACTGCAGGCCGACGGTCACGACGGTGAAGATCACCGAGTTGATCGCGGAGCGTGCC
>JBAPVZ010000450.1:0-4078 GCA_049283435.1 Candidatus Dormiibacterota bacterium | reverse complement strand
GCCTGCGGCCGCGTCCGTCAGCGCGCGCCTCGCGTGCCCCAGCAGCTCCTCCGGCGACGCCTGCAAGCCGGCAACCAGCATCACCCCACGCGCGGCCGCCGCCTCGGGCGGGATCGGCGCCGCGGCACCGCTCGCGACGCCGAACGCGACGTGCCGTCCGCCCGCCCGGAGCAGCTCGAACGCCGACCGGCCGGTCTCGCCACCGACACCGTCGAAGACGACGTCCACCGCGCCGACCGCGTCGCGCACCCGCCCGGCCCAGCCGTCCTCGGCATAGTCGACCGCGAGCTCGGCGCCCATCACCCGGGCGATCGCGAGCTTGCGGTCCCCACGCGCAAGTGCGACGACACGCGCACCAGCGTTGTGCACCAGTTGCAGGAGCAGCGTGCCCACGCCACCGGCAGCCGCTTCGACGAGCACCGTCTCGCCCGCCCGCAGGCTCGCCCGCTCGACCAGCACGGAAGCCGTCCGGCCGTCCGCGAGTAGAGCCGTCGCATCGGGCAGTGACAGGCCCTCAGGCACCTTCAGCAGCCGCGTCGCCGCCGCCACCGCTCGCTCCGCGTAGCCACCGCTCCCGCGCAGACCGGTCACGACGCGGCGGCCGATCAGCGAGCGGTCCGCACCCGGCCCGACCTCCCGGACGGCGCCACCCACGCCGTTGCCCGGAATCAGCGGGAGGGTGGGCAGCATCGCCGGGTTCGGCGCGCGCCCCGCCCGGATCTGCGTCTCGACGAACGTGATACCCGCCAGCTGGACGTCCACGACCACCTCTCCCGCTCCGGGCGTCGGGTCGGGCACCTCGGCCAGCCGCAACACATCCGGTGGCCCGAACGCGTCGACGACGATCGCGCGCATGCCACGACTACCGCGCCTGGCCCCGCCGTCATTCCTCCCCGGTCGGCTCCGTCGGCGCCGCGGGAAGCGCCGGTGCCGCGGCGCGCCATCAGCGCGTCGCGACCGGCGGCCGCTGTCGCCAGTGCCCGGTCGCCTGCTCGAACGCGTGACCGATCTGCAGCACCGAGAGGTCGGCACGGTGCGGGCCGACGATCTGCAGTCCGACCGGCAGGCCGCCGGGCGTGAACCCGGCCGGAACCGAAAGTGCCGGACAGCCGGTCGCGCTCACCAGGTACGCCGAGCGCATCCAGTCCAGGTACGTCTCCATGGCGACGCCCGCGACCTCCGTCGGGTACTCGAGGTCGATCGGGAACGGCGGCACCTGGCTCACCGGGAGCAGGAGGACGTCGTAGGACGTGAAGAACTCGCGCATCTCCTCGTGCAGCGCCGTGTGCAGCACCTCCGCCCGCCCGACGTCCGCCCCCCGCAGTCGACGTCCCTGCTCGGCGTTCCAGCGGATCGTCTCCTTCACCTGATCGGGATGCGCGTCGATCAGCGGCCCGTACGACACCTCGAACATCCACGCGCGCAGCGTGAGGAACACCTCCTCGGCGCCGGCGAAGCGGGGGCAGGCGGCCTCGACCGCGCAACCCAGGTCGGTGAAGACCTGCGCCGCTCGCGTGACGAGGTCCGCCACCTCCGGCTCGACCGGCACCGACCCGCCGAGATCCGGCGACCAGGCGACCCGCAACCCGCGCACGTCCCGATCGAGCGGTGCCGCGAATCGCGAACCGGCCTCCTCCAGCGCGATCGGGGAGCGGGAGTCCGGCCCGGCCAGCGCCGAGAGCAGCAGCGCGGCGTCCGTGACCGTTCGTCCCATCGGACCCTTCACGTTCAGCGTCGACCAGCCGAGCTGCGTCGGCCAGTTCGGCACCCGCCCCGGCGACGGCCGGAACCCGACGACGTTGTTGAACGACGCCGGATTGCGCAGCGAGCCGCCGGTGTCGCTGCCATCCGCGATCGGGAACATCCCGCACGCCAGGCCGACCGCGGCCCCGCCGCTGCTACCGCCGGCCGACCGCCCCAGATCCCACGGGTTTCGCGTCACCCCGAACACCGGGTTGAAGGTGTGCGACCCGGCGCCGAACTCGGGCACGTTCGTCTTGCCGAGCGTGATCCCACCGGCCGCCCGGATCCGCTCGACGATCAGATCGTCGTGATCGGGGACGTGGTCGGCCCACAGCGGCGAACCGTACGTGGTGCGGATGCCCGCCGTGTCGTGCAGGTCCTTGTGCGCGACGGGCAGGCCGTCCAGTGGTCCCCCCTCGCCCTCGCGCCCACCTGCCAACCGCCGATCGGCGGCGTCGGCCTGCGCCAGCGCCCGCTCGGCGACGAGGGTGACGACGGCATTGACGGTCGGATTCACCCGCTCGATCTGGTCCAGGTGAGCCTGGACGAGCTCGCGAGCGGAGAGCTGCCGCTCGCGGATCGCTCGCTGCATCTCGAGCGCGGTCAGGAAACAGAGGTCTGTCATCGGCCCTCCCGTGCGAACCACCGCGGTCACGCCGCCACGATGCCCGCCGGCTCGAGGCGGAGCAGCCGAGCCCCGCGGCCGGCCGCTCGATGATACGCATCCCCCGGGTCACCGGACACGTCGCCGGCGCCGAGCGGCATACTGGGCGCTTGCCGATGCGAGTGCTGGTGGTGGGTGCGGGACTGGCGGGGCTGGTCACTGCCGCGCAGGTCCAGGCGGCCGGCCATTCGGTCACCGTCCTGGAGGCCCGGAATCGCGTCGGCGGGCGCGTGCTCACGCTCCGGGAGGGGTTCCGGGAGGGCCAGTTCGCCGACGTCGGCGCCGAGATCATCTACCCCGGCCAGGAACGCATCGCGGCGCTCTGCGAGCGCTACGGCGTTGCGCTCAGTCAATCCTTCCAGCTCGGCGGCGAGCTGCCCGCCCTCGTCTTCGACGGGCGGCGGCTGGCCGCGGAAGCGGTCGGCGAGATCGTCGGCGAGCTGCGGACGGCGATCGTGCGCACCTCGCCGGAGCCGTATGAATCCGTCGCGCAGTGGCTGCGGCGTGCGCGCGTCTCGGACGGGGTCGAGCGTCTCCTGACGGCGATCGCGCAGTCGACGCCGGCCGCGCCACTGCGCCGCGCCGACGCCCACGAGCTCAACGCCGAGCTCTCCTGGGGCGAGGGGTACCGGAAGATCAGGGGCGGCAACGATCTGCTCCCCCAGGCGCTGGCGCGCGACCTCGATGTCCGGTTGCAGCAGCCGGTGCGGGTCGTCGGACGCGACCCGGACGGCGTCGTGCTCGAGACCGATCGCGACACCTTTCGCGCCGACCGGGCCGTCGTCACCGTGCCCGGTCCGCTCGTCACCGAGATCGGCTTCGCACCCGCGCTGCCCGAGCGCACTGTTCGCGCCCTCCTCGAGCTCCAGTACGGCACTGCCGCCCGGCTCGTCGTGCAGTACGCCGAGCGCGACCTCGTCGGCGCCGCGATCGGCAGCGGCTGCTTCACCGACCGCATGCCCGGTTTCGTGATGGAGCAGTCGGTCCACCAGGAGGGGGGCAGCATCGTCGTCAGCGGTCTCGCGGCCGGCGACGTCGAGCCGAGCGGGATGGGCGACGAGGAGGTGCTCGATCGGTTCGACGAGACGCTCAGTAGCGTCGCCGGGCGCCCGCTGCGACGCCTCTTCGGCGCCGTCAAGAGCTGGACGCGCGACCCCTGGTCCCGCTGCGTCGTGCGGGCGCCGATCGGAGCGCAGCGCGACACCGTGCTGCCGGCGATCGCCGCCCCGCTCGGCGGGCGGGTCTTCTTCGCCGGCGAGCACACCGATCCCCGTGTCGGTCCCGGCGGCATGGAGGGAGCGATCAATTCCGGCTACCGGGTGGCCCAGGAGGTGCTGGCATGACCGAGACAGTCGCCGAGGCGATGGCGGCGGAGCTCGCAGCAGCCGGCATCGACCGCGTGTTCGGACTGCCCGGCGGCGAGATCGTCCCGTTGATCGACGCCTGCCGCCGCCGCGACATCGCGTTCCAGCTGTGCCGCCACGAGGCCGACGCGGGGCTCATGGCCGCCGTCTACGGCAGGCTCGTCAACCGGCCCGGCGTCGTGCTGACTACCCTGGGACCGGGCGCCTCGAACCTGTTGCTCCCGATCGGCAACAGCCTGCTCGATCGTGAGCCGCTCGTCGCCATCTCCGCGCAGGTGCCCGACACCTGGCCTGCCCACCGGATCCA
>JBAPVZ010000449.1:0-4497 GCA_049283435.1 Candidatus Dormiibacterota bacterium | reverse complement strand
GCCCGGCTCCGGCGCCGATCCCGGCGACGCCGCCCCAAACGCCGAGCGCGCGAGCCCGCGCGCCGGGCTCCGTGAACACCTCCTGCAGCACGGCGAGAGAAGCCGGGACGGCGAGCGCCGCGCCGGCACCCTGCGCCGCGCGAGCGATGGCGAGCGCGGGCAGCGAGGGGGCGAGTGAGCAGGCCGCCGACGCGACGGTGAAGAGCAGGGTGCCGCCACCGAACGCCCGCTTGGCGCCGGCGCGGTCGGACAGCGCGCCGCCCGTCAGCAGCAGGGAGGCGAAGGTGAGCGCGTAGCTCGCCGCGACCCACTGCAGGCCGGAGATCTCGACGTCCAGGTCACGTCCGATGGCCGGCAGCGCGACGTTCGTCACCGTCGTGTCGAGCACGACCATGAAGTACGCAACGCAGATCGCGACCAGCGCGAATCGCGCCGACCGCGACGAGGTGGGAGGGGGCACCCTTCGAGTCTGCGGCGTGATCGTTTCGCTCCCGGCCGAAACGTGGCCGTTCTAGGATGTCCCAATGCGAGGCGACGCCGACATTGCTCCGATCGCGGCGCTGATGGGGGAGCCGGCGCGCGCCGCCGTCCTGATCGCGCTCGCCGACGGGCGGGCCCTGGCCGCGACGACGCTCGCGTCGGAAGCGGGGATCGCGCCGTCCACCGCGTCGGCGCACCTGGCTCGCCTCGTGCAAGGAGGGCTGGTGCGGGTCGAACGCTCGGGCCGCCACCGGTATTTCCGCCTCGCCGGACCCGAGGTCGCGGCGGCGATGGAGGCCCTCGCGAGGCTCGCGCCGGAGCAGCCGATCCGATCGCTGCGGCAGGGCACCCGTGCCGAGGCGGTCCGCCGCGCACGCGTCTGCTACGACCATCTCGCGGGCCGGCTCGGCGTCGGCATCACGGACGCGCTCGTTGCGAACGGCTTCGTCGCCGCCGAGGTGGGCGATGCCGCTGCGGTGGACCCGGTGCTCGGCGCGGGTCGGGCCCATCGTTACACGCTGCCCGAGGCTGGTCGGAACCGCCTCCTGGACCTCGGCATCTCGCTCGACGCGGCGACCCGGCGGCCGCTCATCCGCTACTGCGTGGACTGGAGCGAGCAGCGACCCCATCTGGGTGGCCGGCTCGGCGCCGCGCTCCTGGACGCGTTCGTGCGTCTGCGCTGGGTGGAGCATGGTCCGCGGCGCGTCGTCTGGCTCACCGACCGGGGGCGGCACGGTCTGGCCGACCAGCTCGGGGTGGCGTCCAGCGCTCTCCGCTGACGCGGTCCGGGCCGGCTCCCGGCGGAGCGGTCAGGTCAGACCGGCCGGCCGTGGCTGTTCAGCTCGTCACGCAGCACGCCGAGCAGCTCGGCGTCGATGTCCTTCGGCTCCGCGTCGCCGAGCGAGAGGAAGGTCTCGGTGCGCAGGACACCCGGCAGCCCCCAGATGCGATAGAGCAGCTCTCGCAGGTGCTCGTGGTCCCTCGCCCGCAGGCGAAGGATGACGTCCATCGGGCCGGCGACGATCGACGCATCCTCGATCTCGGGGAACGAGCGCAGCTCCTGCAGGATCCGGCTCGGGTCCCTCGCCGCGTCGACCCAGGTCACGCTGACGTAGGCGGTGAGGGAGAAGCCGATTTGCGCCCGGTCCACCACGACTCGGTAGCCCGTGATGACACCCGCCCGCTCGAGCCGAGCGATGCGCTCGCCGACCGCGGGTGCCGACATGCCGACCTCACGGCCGATTCGGCGTTGGGATGCCCGCGCGTCCCGCAGGAGCAGGTCGAGGACGGCGAGGTCGGTCGCGTCGAGGGTGACCGCACGTCGCGGCCGGGCTCGCGGCGCCGGTTCCGGTGCCTCCTCCGCTTCGGTTGCATCTGCCAAGTAGTTCGTACCCCCTCTTGTCGATTGCTACGGTACTCGTGTCGTCTGCTCGTGCGTATGCTATGGTCCTAGGCGCGGCTGGGCAACGATCGAGACTCTGGAGGGAGGGCGATGCGATGTCCGGCCGCTCCTTCCTCGCCGCGGTGCTGAGCTTGACCCCATCGACGGGCGACGAGCACCTTTGAGGGCGTTCTGATGCGGTTGTACGTGCTCTCGCTCGGTCAGATCTCGCTCGACAAGGGCCGGGTGCTGACGCCCGGCGTCGATGACGGGCATCGCGTCAACGTCCCCGTCCCCGCCTACCTGCTGCAGACCGACGACGGCAAGAACGTCGTCATCGACACCGGGCTGCACCCGGTCCACGTGAAGGACCCCGACGCGACGACCCGCGAGTTTCCGAACGCGCCGAGCGGGCTGATGGTGCCCTTCATGCGACCGGAGGATTCGATCGTGCGCCGGCTGGCGGCGCTCGACCTGGCGCCCGGCGACGTCGACTACGTCGTCAACACGCACCTGCACTTCGACCACTGCGGCGGCAACACGTTCTTCGGTGGTGTCCCGATCCTGGTGCAGCGCAACCATTACGAATATGCGCGCGAGTCGGAGAGCTTCCCCAGCCGGTACTTCGACCTGCCCCACCTCGCGTACGAGCTGATCGACGGCGAGGTCGAGCTGTTCGGCGGTGTGCGCACGATCCTCACCCCCGGCCACGCGCCGTGGCATCAGTCGCTGCTCGTGTCGCTGCCGCACGATGGCAATGTCCTGATCTGCGCCGACGCGATCGACTGCCAGGACAACCTCGATCACGACGCCTGGGGTGCGCAGCGAGACCCGGACCTGGCGCGTGAGAGCGCCCAGAAGCTGCTGCGTCTCGCCGGCGAGCACGACGCGCAGCTCTTCTACGGCCACGATGTCGCGCAGTGGGAGGAGCTGCGGCTCGCGCCCGCCTTCTATTCCTGACGTCGCGATCGCCGGCGCCGGCCCGCCTGAACGCCCGGAGTAGCATGGCCGGAACCCGGCAGCGCAGGGGTCGGGACCCCTGGGGTGTCCGGCACGGCACGTCGGCGCGGGGAAAAGTTCAGCGGTTGGGTGCGGAGGTGAAGCCTGCATGGAGCGACGTCAGCATTCTTCGGCGCGCCTGTTCGTCTATCTGCTGGCCGCGCTGGGCGGCCTGCTCTTCGGTTACGACACCGGCGTCATCGGCGGCGCGCTGCTCTACATCCGGGGGGACCTCGGACTGAACGCCGCCTACCAGGGCCTCGTCGTCAGCGCCCTGCTCGTCGGTGCGGTCCTCGGGGCTGCGGTCGCGGGGCCGCTGACCGACCGCTGGGGGCGCCGCCGGCTGCTGCTCGCCGCCGGGGTCACCTTCGCGATCGGCGCGCTCGGCGCCGCGCTCTCGCCGAACCGTGAGGTGCTCGTCGCCTTTCGGTTCGTGCTCGGCCTCGCCGTCGGCATCGCCTCCCTGTCGGTCCCGCTCTACCTCTCCGAGATGGCGCCGACGCGCATCCGCGGCGCGGTGACCTCCCTCAACCAGTTCATGATCGGCGTCGGCTTCCTGCTCGCCTACGGCGTCGACTACGCGCTGTCCGGCGCCGGGGCCTGGCGGTGGATGGTCGGCCTCGCCGTGCTCCCCGGCGTCGCGCTCGTCGTCGGCATGTACTTCCAGGCCGAGTCGCCGCGCTGGCTCGTCAAGAAGGGGCGCATGGAGGACGCGCGGCAGGTGCTCGGCCGCTCCCGGACCCCTGACCAGGTGGAGAGCGAGCTGCAGGAGATCGGGCAGGTCGAGAAGGAGGAGGCGTCGCGCGCGAGCGTCCGTCAGCTGCTGACGGCGGCCTGGGTGCGACCGGCCCTGATCGCTGCGTGGGGACTCGCGCTGCTCCAGCAGTTCACCGGTATCAACACCGTCGCCTACTACGCGCCGACGTTCCTCAGCCACATCGGCTTCCCGAGCTCGGCCGCGATCCTGTTCAGCGTCGTCAACAGCGTCGTCGGCTTGATCTTCACCGTGCTGTCGGCGCTGCTCGTCGACCGCGTCGGCCGCAAGCCGCTGCTCATCGGTGGCGTCGTCGTGATGGGGATCGGGATGGCCGGCCTCGGCCTCGGCCTGCTCCGCTTCGGTCTCTCCGGGGGCACCGTCGGCTTGCTCTCGATGGGCTTTCTGATCCTCTACGGGATGGGCTTCTCGATCAGCTGGGGTCCGGTCGTCTGGGTGATGATCCCGGAGGTGTTTCCGCTGGGGTTCCGGGGCGCGGCGGCGGGCACGGCCACACTCCTCAACTGGGCATCCAATTGCGTCGTGTCGTTCACCTTCCCGATCGCGCTCGCCGCGAGCGCCCCGACCGTCTACCTCGTGTTCGCCGCGCTCTGCGTCGTCGCGGTCTTCTTCACGATCTACCTGGTCCCCGAGACGAAGGGCCAGTCCCTGGAAGGTCTGGAGCGCAAGCTGCGCATCCAGGCCCGGTGAGCGGCGGGTGCGCGCGCTGCTGAGTCGCCCGGGCACACCGGGTGCGCTCCGCGTCGGTGACGTCGACTGTCCGGCGCCGGCCCCCGGCGAGGTCCTCGTCCGCACCCTGGAGGTCGGCATCTGCGGCACCGACCGGGCGCTCGTCGAGCACGGCCTGGGCAGCGCGCCGCCC
>JBAPVZ010000448.1:0-4160 GCA_049283435.1 Candidatus Dormiibacterota bacterium | reverse complement strand
GCACGGCGCCTGCCTCGAGGACGGTCACGCCCGGATGGTCCTGCACGCGGCAGCCCGCCTCGCCGGCTGCCTGCCGGAGGCCGTGCAGTCGCCGCATCGCGTAGGCGCTCACGTCCGCGGCGAGGTGGATCTCGGTCACCTGGTGCTGCCGGACGAGGCGGCCGACCTCCAGGACCGGATCGCCGGTTCGCAGGACGAGGCGCGCTCCGAGCCGGCGCAGGCGCTCGTCGAGATCGTCGAGCGACTGCTGCAGGAAGCGGACGCGGTTCGGCGACCCGTGGCGGCCGCCCAGGAGCGCCGGGTCGGCGACGAAGAGCGGGATCACGCGGTCGGCGCGGGACGCGGCCGCCAGGGCCGGGTTGTCCTCGATGCGCAGGTCGCGAGTGAAGAGCATGATCGCGACGCTCATGGCGGGCGCCTGCGGTCAGCCACGGAGGTCCTCGGCGACGAGCCGGGCCGTCACCTGAGCGGTGAGCAGGACGCCGGGGATGCCCGCCCCGGGATGGGTGCCCGAGCCCACGTGGTAGAGCCCTCGCGGGCTCCGGTAGCGGTTCGGCTGGCGGAAGTAAGCCGACTGGCGAAGGAGGGGCTCGGGCCCGAAGGCATTGCCCTGGTGGGCGCCCAGACGGTCCGCGAAGTCGAGCGGCGTCCAGCGCCGCTCCACTGCGATCGAGCGTCGCAGCTCCTGCAGCCCGAGACCGGGGGCGCCCTCCAGCGCGTCCAGCACGCGCTCGCGCAGCACGTCGCCGGTCGCCGGCCAGGGCAGGCCGGAGGCGAGGTTGGGCACCGGGAGCAGCACACTCAGCGCCTCCCCGCCGGGCGGCGCCATCGAGGGGTCGGTGCGCGAGGGCGCGTGCAGGTAGATGCTGACCGACGGCGGCAGGCGGCGCCGGCGCGTGACGTCCTCGATGAACCGCCGGTAGCCGGGGCCGACGAGCAGTGTGTGGTGCGCGAGCGAGGGGAATCGCCTCGTCGTGCCGAGGTAGAGAAGCAGACAGCTCATCGTCATCCGCGGCGGACGCCCGCCGAGGCCGGCCCAGCGCCGCGTCTCGGCGACGTCCGCGTTGCTGACCACCGCGTCGGCGGGCACCTCGTCGCCGCCGGCCAGCCGCACGCCACGCACCCGGTCTCCCTCCCGCAGGACCGCGTCCACCCGTGCTCCGGTGCGCAGGGTGCCCCCCCGCTCGACGAGACGGGCGAGCGCCTGCACGAGGGCGTGGACACCGCCATCCGCATACCAGACGCCACCCACGATCTGGAGGTAGGCGAGTGCGGCGTAGACGGCGGGGACCCGGAAGGGGTCGCCGCCGATGAAGAGGGGATGGAACCCGAATGCCTGCCGCACGTGCGGCTCGCGAAAGAAGCGCCCGACGAAGCCGTCGACCGTCCGCAGCGCATCGAGGCGGGCCATCCGCGGCACCAGTGCCAGAAAGTCGGTGAGCCGCAGGAAGGGCCGGGCGCCGGCCCCCAGGATCGCCTGCTCGTAGATCCGGCCGCTGGCCCGGCAGAACGGGGAGTAGCGCGCGGCATCCTGGGCGCTGAAGCGGGCGATCTCCTGCCGCATCGCCGCGTCGTCGCCGCTGAAGGAGAACTGGCGCGGGTCCTCCGACCAGTGGATGCGGTAGAAGGGGTCCAGCGGGCGGAGGGGCAACGTCGCATCCAGGTCCGCGCCGGCGATGCCGAAGAGGTCGTGCAGGAGCTCCGGCATCGTGATCAGGGACGGACCGACGTCGAACGTGTAGCCGCGCTCGCGGATCTGGGCGGCCCGCCCTCCGGGCTCCGGCTCGCGCTCGAGGACGGTGACCTCGAAGCCGGCGGCGAGGAGCCGGATCGCGATCGCCAGCCCGCCCAACCCCGCACCGACGACGGCGACCCGGCGCCTCATGGCACCGGCTCGCTCGCCGCCACCGGGGCAGGCGCGGCCGGCGCGGGTCCGAAGAGCTCCTCTTTGACCGAGAGCGCCAGCAGCGCCGGGACGGCGAGGAAGGTGACCGGGTGCCAGAGGAGCGTGCGCCAGGAATGGCCTTCGCGCCAGACCAGCAGCACCCGCAGGAGGAACAGCGCGAGGACGCCCCAGAGGGCACCCGCCAGCGCGGCCGCATCACCGCGCAGCAGGGCGGCCGCGGCGAGCGCGATCGGCAGGAGTGTCACCGCCGGGAGGCCGAACAGGCCGCAGAGCGCGACCGGGAGCGAGGCGCCGCACTGCGCGTAGTAGGTCCGGCGCCAGCGCTCGGCGATGCCGGCGCCGGACCCGAGGTCGTGCGCGACCCCGCAGGCGGCGCCCCGCACGAGCCGGACGCTGGCGCCCGTCCTGGCCAGCAGCCGCGCCAGATCGGGCTCCGGCGTGGCACTGCCGTGGATCGCCGCATGACCGCCGGCCGCGCGGTAGGCGGCCGCGTCGACGACGAGGCAGGGGGCGAACGCAAGGCTTGCCCAGCTGAGCCGGCGGCCGAGGACGGCAATCGGCGCCAGGCACAGCTGGACGAGCGTGAACGCCGGGACCAGGCAGCGCTGAACCGCCGTCGCCAGCTGTGGGCGCGCGATCGCGGAGACGAGGCCGGCCCCTTCCGCCTCCAGGGTGCCGGCCAGGAACGCGAGTGCCCCGGGCTCCAAGCGGGCGCCCGGCTCCACGAACGCGATCAGGCGCCCCGAGGCCGCGCCGGCGCCGGTCCAGCAGAGCCAGGCCGGGCGGGTCCACCCGGGTGGGCGCGTGGCCGCCCCGAGGACGCGTTCGCCGTCCAGCCCCTCGACGCCGTGCGTTGCGTCCGCGGCGTTGCCCGCGACGACGACCGTCTCCAGCTCTCCCGGGTAGCGCTGGGCCCGCAGCGCGCGCAGCGTCGCCGCCAGGAGAGACGGGTCGCCGAGCGCGGGCACGACCACGGAGAGACGCGGTGCGCCACCGGCAGCCGGTGGCGCCGCCGCCGGCAGCCGGCGCAGCGTCAGTTCTCCCAGGACGCCGAGGAAGCAGCACAGCCAGGCGACGGCCCCCGTGCCCCAGGCGATCGTGAGCAGCGCGTCGCGCGGCCCCACTCCCCAGGCGTGGAGCAGCACCTGCGTGAGGACGAAGCCGCAGAGGAGGTTCATCCCGAGAAAGCCCCGCCAGGCGAGGCGCGCCCGGTGCAGATCGCCACCGAGGCAGGAGGCCGGAAGCAGCGGGTAGGCCAGGAGGGCAAGGCCGGCGATCACTGCGCCGCCGCCCGCCGAGGCGACGATGAGCGTGGCGGCGACGTAGAGGATCACGCCCAGCGCGGCCGTCCGCGACCCGCCGAGCCAGGTGGCGATCGAACGCAGGCCGGCCTCCCGGTCATAGTCGACGTCCTGGATCGCGCCCAGCGCCTGGGACGCGACGCCCCAGAGGAAGAAGGCGGCGAGGAAACGCCAGGGCAACCCGGCCGGGGTGGCGCCGGCGACGAGCGCGCCGCAGGCGGCCGGCAGCATGAAGTGGAGCGAGCTCGTCACCGCATCCAGGCCCGGGACCACCTTCGTGCGGAGGGGCGGCGCGGAGTAGGCGAGCGCGGTGAAGGCGGTGAAGGCGAGCAGGCCGCCGGCGAGCGGGCCGGCCAGCAACCAGAGGATCACGAGCAGCGGCAGGTTCGTGAGCCCCACGGCGAGCCACAGGCGGACGGTGGCGGCGGGCGGCATCACGGACCCCTCGACACCCCCCTTGCGCGGGTTCCGCCGGTCGGACTCGAAGTCGAAGAGATCGTTGACGCCGTACATCAGCAGGTTGAACGGCACCAGAAAGTAGAGCGCCCCGAGCGCGACCGGCCAGGAGGCGCCGTGTCCGGTGGCGATCGCGGCGGCCAGGAACGGCAGGCAGGTGTTGATCCAGGAGAACGGACGGCTCGCGACGAGGAGAGAACGCATGCCGGTCACTCCGAACGGTGCCACGACCAGACCGCCGTCGCCGTCAGATAGAGAGCGCACCCGTAGAGCAGGTCCTCGACCGGGATGAGGAGCACGTCGAGGCCGCTGCGGAAGTGCGCCGCGTAGCCGAACACGCCGACCCGGATGAGCAGCGAGTCGGCCAGTACCGTCAGCACGGCGAAGCACAGCAGGCCGAGCCACAGCGAGAGATCGCGAGCGCCGCCGCGCGCGAACGTGAGCATCACGGCGAGGACGAAGACGGCGACCGCGGCGTAGGTGTACTCCACGCTCAC
>JBAPVZ010000447.1:0-2044 GCA_049283435.1 Candidatus Dormiibacterota bacterium | reverse complement strand
TGACTCCACTGGAGCGCGAGCTCGCACAGCGATTCGGCGAGAGCTCACTCCGCACCGGCGCCGCCGCGGACCCCTACCTGCACGACTCCACCGAGATGCAGGGGCTGGCCGGTCGAGCGGACGCCGTCCTCGCGCCGGCCGGAGCCGCCGAGGTCGAAGAGGCGGTCGCCTGGTGCTACGAGCGCGGCATCGCGATCGTGCCTCGCGGCGGCGGGACCGGGTTCTCGGGCGGCGCGGTGCCCATGGGAGGCGGCGTCGTCCTCTCCCTGGAACGGCTCGACCGCGTGCGCCATCTCGACCCGGAATGCTGGCGGATGGAGGTGGAGTCGGGCGTCACGACCGGGCGCATCCATCAGGTCGCGCGCGAGAACGGCCTGTACTACCCCGTGGATCCCGGAGCGAGCGAGCAGTCGCAGATCGGCGGCAACCTCGCCTGCAACGCCGGTGGTCCGCACAGCTTCAAGTACGGGGTCACGCGCGCTTTCGTCCTCGGGTTGGAGGCGGTCGTCGCTCCCGGACGAACGGTCCGTTTCGGCGGACCGCTTCGCAAGGATGTCGCCGGCTATGACATCCCCGGCCTCCTCGTCGGCTCGGAGGGCACGCTCGGTGTCATCGTCAGCGCGTGGCTTCGGCTGGTGCCGGCGCCCGAGCTGCAGATCCCCGTCGCGGGCGTCTATCCGACGGCCGCCGCCGGCGCCGCAGCGCTGCGCCGCGTCGTCGGGTACGGCCTCCAGCCGGCGACGCTCGAATATCTCGACGGCGCCTGCGTCGCGGCGACGCGAGCGTCGTTCCCGGTCGAGCTGCCGGAGCCGGCCGGCTTCCTGGTGCTGGCGGAGGCGGACGGGACGGCGGCGGCGGCGAACGCGTTGACCGCGGAGCTGGAGGAGGCATTGGGCGAGGACGCGACGCTCGTGCGCACGTTCGCAACGCCGGCCGAGCAGCGTGCGCTCTGGCGCTGGCGGTCAGGGGTCAGCTTCGCGGTCGCCGCGCGGCGTGGCGGCAAGATGAGCGAGGACATCGCCGTGCCGTTCGACCAGCTGGAAGCCGCGATCGAGGTCGTCGCGGAGCTCGCCGGGGAGACCGGCTTGCCGACCTGCAGCTGGGGCCATGCCGGTGACGGGAACCTCCACGCGACGTTCATGATCGACGCTCACGAGCCGGCCGACGTGCGCCGTGCGTCGGCGGGGGCCGAGCTCCTCTTTCAGCGCACGCTCGCGCTGGGCGGCACCGTCAGCGGCGAGCACGGCCTCGGCTGGGTCAAACGCGGTCAGCTGGCACGCCAGTTCGGACCTGCCGAGCTCGACCTGCAGCGCGCTCTGAAGACGCTGTTCGACCCCAAGAACCTGCTCAATCCGGGAAAGAAGGTCGAGCCGGCGCCGAGCCCGGTCGGGTAACCGCCGCTCAGCAGCTCCCGCCGCCGATCGTCATCGGCTGCGAGGCGGCGACGGCCGGGTCCGTCGTCTTCGCGATCATGGTGAACTTCTTCCCCGCCGGAATCGGCACGTCCGTCGTCGCGTAGACCTCGACCGGGTAGGCGGTGACCGACTCACCTGGCGCCTCGGTCGTCTTGCCGGTGCACTCGTTCGTGATCTCGAAGACCCAGCTCGCGCTGTGCACGCCGCTCGAGAAGTTCACCTGCACGCGAATCGCGCACGCCGCTCCGGGGGCGCACGCCGTCACCTGATCGGGCTGCATCGTGATGCTGGAGACGGGCGGCGCGCTGGTGGGGATCTGGATCGCCGTCGGTGTCGGCGCCGGGGTGGCGGAGACGGCCGGCGTCGGCGTCGGGTTGGCTGCCTGCTGGCGGCCCTCGATGAACCTGGCCGCTCCGAACACGAGAACGAGCAGGATCAACCCGATGACGGCGCCGGCGGCGACGGTCGATGCGCTGACCAGTCCCCTGGCCGCCTCCCGAGGCGCCGGACGCGCACGCCAGGCGGATTGCTTCGACATCCGCGGGCCGATGCGGACCGGTTTCGGGGGCGCCGGGGCGCGACCCGAGCGTCGCGGCTCGCGGCGGCGGGGCGCTGCCCCGGAGCCGGGC
>JBAPVZ010000446.1:0-2961 GCA_049283435.1 Candidatus Dormiibacterota bacterium | reverse complement strand
CGTGGCCGGACGCTGGAGGCCCCGGAGCCGCGCCCGCAGGAATGCGGGATCCATGACCTCGCGGATGACTCGGCCGCCGGCCGGCGACGGAGCGGCGTTCGGCGCCCGGCCCTCGACCCGCTCCAGCACGGAGCGCAGCCGATCCTCGAGGTCCTCGAACATATCCACCACTTTCCCACGCGCCCGGGTCGGTTGGCTCATCCGCTCGGTGCCGCAGAGTGCTGCTGCTCGAATGAAGCGGGATCGGACTCATTCCCGGGTTGCGCTGATCGTCGCGAGGGACCCGCTACCCGGCGCCGGAACACCTCGCGACTCGCCATCAGCCGCAGCAGCAGGTTTCGCATCGTGATGCCGACCGGCGTCGTCGGACCAGCAGATTCGCCGACGTCGTCGCTCCCCGCAGTTTTCGGGGTCACGATCGCGCAACGCGTGGCCTCGTAGCGCCGAAACGCAAGGGCGGGGTCGGGCGTCGAGGGGCGCGCGTCCGCCGGCGTGCGGCGTCGGGCGTCTTCGCGAGGCCGTCGCCTACGTACTCAGCGGAGGCGGCTCCGCGGGCCGGGGCAGCCGTGCTGATCCACCCCGACGCCTGCCGGAACCATCCGTCCTACTGGCCGAGGATCCACCCTGACTCGCCCGCCAGGGCCCGCGCGGCCGTCGGGCCCCATGACCCTTTGGGGTACGGCGCCGGGTCCGTCTGATGTTCCAGCAGGCCGCCCGCGACCTCCCACACATGGCGGATCCCGTCCGGACGCGTGAAGAGCGTCCGGTCGCCCAGCAGCACATCGTGGATCAGCCGGCTGTAGGCGGGCAGCGATGGCGTGTGGAACCTCTTGCCGAGCGGCAGCCGGGCCGAGCCGGTGGTCAAGGCGGTCGTTGGACCCGGCTGTTTGGTCACCATCGACAGGTCGATCTCGCCGTCGCCGGAGAGCTCAAAACTGAGCACGTTTCCCCCCGCGGGGAGGCCGCCGACCGCGTGCGCCGGTTCCTTGAACACGATGCTCACCCGCTGGTGGCTCTCCGCCAGGCATTTCCCGGTGCGCAGGAGGAACGGCACGCCCCACCAGCGGTCATTGTCGACCCACAACCGAGCCGCCACGAACGTCTCCGTGCGCGACTCCGGGGCGACACCGTGGATGTCGCGATACCCCTCGTACTGGCCGACCACGACGTCCTCGTCGCCGAGCGGCCGAAAGCACCCGATGACCTCCTCACGAGCCTCGGCGATGTGCTGGGCGTCGACCGAGCCGGGGGTGGGCATCGCCACCTCACCGGTCAGTTGGAAGAGGTGCGTCACGAGCATGTCCAGGATGGCGCCGGTCGCGTCGTAGAAGTCGGCGCGCATCCCGACATCGAGGGTTTCCGGGACGTCGATCTGGACGCTGTCGATGTGCCGGTGGTCCCAGGCGCCGGCGAACAATCCATTGGCGAAGCGCAGCACGTGGATGTCCTGGGTGGCCTCCTTGCCGAGGAAGTGATCGATCCGGTAGATCTGCGACTCCTCGAAGACCTGGTGAGCCGCCTCGTCGAGCTGCAGAAAGGAGTCCATCGACGTGCCGAACGGCTTCTCATAGACGATCCGTGAACGCTCGGAAAGGCCGTGCTTGCCGATGCCTTCGGTGAGCTTGGCGAACGCCGTCGGGGGGACGGCCAGGTAGTTGACGCGCTGCGGGACGCCACCGATCTCACGTTCCGCCTCACCCACCACGTCCAGCAGGGTCCCCGGGTTGGCCGCCTCAAACCCGCCGCCCGCGAAGCGCAGGCGAGAGCGGAACTCGTCCCACGGGCCGGCGTCCGGCGGGGGCCCAAACTCCTGGAGGCTCTGACGGACCCGCTCGGCGAAGTCCAGGTGGGAGATGTCACCGCGCCCGTTCCCCACCAGACGCCAGTCCTCGGGCAGTAGGTCCTCGATGGCCAACCGGAAAAACGCCGGCAGCACCAGCCGGTGCGCCAGGTCGCCGGTCGCCCCGAAGAGCACGAAGATCGTGGGTTTCGGCACCAGACTGGCATCAGGCATGGATTGACTCCTCAGGTCGCGGGCGCGGCTCGATGCACGACGTTCCCCTGCTTCAGCTGGTCGACGCGCGGTCGACCTTCGCAGGCTCTGCTGGCTGGCGCTCGAGTGCTCGGCGGTCCCAGCCGGCATGGTCGGCGGCAGCCTCGTAGGTGGACTGCAGAAAGTCGAGCAGGGTGCGATCGGGAGCAGCGGCGCCGCGTACCACCTCGTACGGCAGAACGAACTCGCCCAGGTCCTCGCTGTAGAACGCGTCCTGAGGGCTCACCCCGGCGTCTCGGTAGCCGGCGGGCTCGGGATATGCGTAGGAATAGAAGACCCCCTCGCCGTCACCGCCGGGCCAGTAGCCGCAGCTGCTCACCTCGTGCGAATAGGCCTCGTGCATGACGCGCGGTCCACAGTGGGGACCGCCCCCGGGATGCGGCGGCGCCGGTCGGCCGGAGAAGCGGGTCTTGGCCAGATCCAACGCCCCCCAGAACAGGTGGACCGGGCTGGCCTTGCCGAGGAATCGACTGCGGAACTGCTCGAAGACCCGCTGTGCCTGCACGAGCAGCAGCCAGAATCGGTGGGCGTGATCGGGATCGTACGTCGAGTGGACCCGATCCTCTGGAAAGGGAATGGCTCCTTCGATCTCGACCGGCGTCGGCCAGACGAGGGTGCCGACCCCCAGTTCCCGGAGCGCGGTCATGAGCTCGGCGTAGAACTCGGCGACCGGCCGGGACGCGAGCGGGAGGGAACGGCGCGAACCAACGACGGTGTCGATCAGGAGCTGGTGCGAGTGCAAATCGAAGTCGATCTGAAACGCGGAGCCCTCGCCGTGAGGTATGAGCGAGGTGGTCAGACCCCTCGCCGTCACGTAGAGAGGCACGTTCCACCAGTGGTTGACCATCGGAGTGTTGGCCATCCTCACCTTGCCCACGATCTGCGTCCACAGCTGCAGCGTGTCGCGT
>JBAPVZ010000445.1:0-2725 GCA_049283435.1 Candidatus Dormiibacterota bacterium | reverse complement strand
TGCCGATCAGGGAGGCGTCAGCCGGCGAGCTGCCGGCGCTCAGCGAGCTCGAGGAGCGCAGCGCCCGGCTCTTCGAGGAGGACGGCTACTCGCTGCCGCCCGACCCGACCTCGCTCGACCGCCTGCGGGCAGCGCAGGTGGTCCTGGTCGCCGGCGACCCGCCGCTCGGCTTCGCGTCGCTCGGCCTGGTCGACGGCGAGGCGCACCTGGAGCAGATCTCGGTCGACCCCTCGGCCGGCCGGCGCGGCATCGGCACGCGACTGCTGGTCGCCGTTCTCGAACACGCTCGCGCCGCCGGCCATGATGCCATCACGCTGACGACCTACCGCGACGTGCCCTGGAACGGCCCCTGGTACGTGGCGCGCGGATTCCGGGAGCTGGCCCCGCCGGACTGCGGTCCCGAGCTATGCGCGATCCGCGAGGAGGAGCGGGCAGCCGGCCTCGACGCGGTCGGTCCGCGGGTCGCGATGCGCCGTCCGCTCGAGTAGGTCTCGGGCGTCGTTCCGCGCGCGTCGACTTGTGTACGCTGCATCCAACGTCGGCGCCGGCGCTCCCTGCCGGGCCAGTGTGGGGGAAAGGTGGACAGAGCGAGCGAGCCCAGGCGCACCCCGTGGGAGCGATACGTCGCCGTGCAGGAGACCGAGCAGGCCGACGCGCCGACCGTCTTCGAGATCGGGATCCCGATGCGCGACGGGGTCGAGCTCGCGGCCGACGTCTACCTGCCCCCGGCGAGCGCGCTGCCGGTGCCCGCGGTCATGCAGTCGACGCCCTACGACAAGACGGGTGGCCCGTTCTTCGGCGGCGAACCGGCCTTCTACCAGTCGCACGGCTACGCGTTCGTCCTGCACGACGTGCGGGGGCGCGGCAAGTCGGAGGGCGAGTGGCGCGCGATGGCGAACGACGGTCGCGACGGCCACGACGTCATCGAGTGGGTCGCGGCGCAGGACTGGTGCACGGGGCGCGTCGGCTCGACCGGGCTCTCCTACATGGGGTGGACGCAGTGGGCCCAGGCCGCCGAGCGCCCGCCGCACCTCCGCGCCATGGTCTCGACCTCGGCCGCCGGTCGCTGGCAGCAGGAGATCCCCTACACGAACGGCTGCTTCCAGCTCTACTTCGGCTGGTGGGTCTACATGGTCCGCCGCCGCATCCAGGAGTCGCACGGGCTCGGCCTGACCGACTGGGACGAGGTGCTGCGCCGGCTGCCGCTGAACGCGATCCGCGACTTCATCCAGCCGGTGCCGGGCCTCTGGGAGGACGTCGCCGAGCGCGAGACGCTCGACGACTACTGGCGGGCTCTGCGCATCGACGACCGCTATGCCGGGATCGACGTGCCCTGCCTCCACGTGACCGGCTGGTACGACCTGGAGGATCTGCTCGGCGCGTTCCATCACTACGAGCAGATGATCGCCAAGTCCCCGGCGAGCCAGCGGCAGCGGCTGCTCGTCGGCCCCTGGAGCCATGTCAAGAGCCGCTTCCCGCACCACACCTACGCCGACCAGGAGCACGGTGCGGCCGCGGCTCCCGACATGAACGAGATCCATCTCCGCTGGTTCGACCACTGGCTGAAGGACGAGCCGAACGGAGTTCCCGACGATCCACCGGTCCGCCTCTTCGAGCCGGGCACGAACGTCTGGCGAGAGGCGGGATCGTGGCCGCTCGCCCAGCGCAGCGCATCGCTGTTCCTGCGCTCCGAGCTTGGTTCTGGCGGCCTCTCGGCAACGCAGGTGCCTGACGACCCACCCCAGGAGGCTGCGCAAGGTCCATCGCGCGGGGCCCCGGGCGGGGAGCCGCCGCGCTCCTACCGCTACGATCCGCTCGACCCGGCCCCGACCCAGCTCGACGTGCGGCGCTACCCGCTGGAGGACGTGCCGCTCGATCAGACCGCGGTCGAGGGACGGCCCGACGTCCTGACCTACACGAGCGCTCCGCTGGAACGCGAACTCGTCATCTCCGGCTGGCCGCATCTGCACCTGCGCGCGGCGACCGACGGCGACGACACCGACTGGCACGTCAAGCTGACCGACGTCGACGAGGCCGGCATCTCGCGCAAGGTGACGCAGGGGTGCCTGCGCGCCGCCTGCCGCAGCTCGCTCGAGCGGCCTTCGCCGGTGACGCCGGGTGCGGCGCTCGACTACGACATCGAGCTCTGGCCGACCCACCACGCGTTCCTGCCCGGCCATCGCCTCCGCGTCAGCGTGACGAGCAGCGACTTCCCCTGGTTCGCGCGCCACTTGAATCGCTTCCACGCGATCGCGAGCGCGGCCGATCCGCGGGTCGCCCTGAACACGGTGCTCCACCCGGCCGGTGCCCGCGGCTCGCACCTGGAGCTCCCGATCGAACGCGGTGAGCTGCCGCGATGACCGGTGCCGCCGGCGGCCGAGCGCCGGCGCCGTGACCCACTGAGGAGCTGGAGAGGAGCAGGAGCATGAGGAAAGTTCGGACGGCCAGGCTGGTCGGGCTCGGCGCCGCGCTGCTGATCGTCGTCGGCGCGTGCGGGTCGACGGCGGGCGGCGGGAGCGGTTCGTCGAGCTCGCCCCAGCACGGCGGCAACCTGCGCATCGCGACGGTCGAGGACCCCCTCACGATGGACAAGACGCAGATGTTCGACAACGAGTCGATCTGGATCGCGCAGAACATCTACGACGAGCTGTACGAGGACGGCCCGGACGGGAAGACGCTCGCGCCCGCGCTCGCGACGAGCTACACGCTCTCCGCCGACAAGCTG
>JBAPVZ010000444.1:0-1628 GCA_049283435.1 Candidatus Dormiibacterota bacterium | reverse complement strand
GTCGAGCGCATCATCGACTCGATCATCTTCAACTTCGCAACCGGCAGCGGCTGAGACCGGCCTTTCCCGGGTGAGCGCCTGCGGTCCGGGAGTCCGATCCGGGACGCCGGTTCGAGCCGGCGCCCGTAGACTGGACGGGAGACGATGAGGTGTAAGAACGCGATCGGGATCGCCATCGGAGCCGGCCTGATCGGGATGGCGATCGGGACCGAGCTCGCGAAGCCGGCCGCCGAGCGCACGTGGACGGGCAAGATCGGCGGGGCGCTGCCCTACGACCTCCGCTTCCCGACGCCGGAGCGAGTCCGCTCGCGCCTCTGGAATCCGGACGACCCGCAGATCGTCCAGCCGCAGGCATTCGGCGTCGGCTGGACGATCAACGCCGGGCGGCTCGCCCGGCTGGCCGGAATCGTCTGAGCGATCGAGCGCGAGGCGTGAGCGTCTACTCCTCGCGGTGCGCCTCGAACATCCAGAGCTGCTTCTCCAACCCCTCCAGCACGGCGATGACGAGGTCCTGAGAAACCGGATCGAGCTCGCCGAGCTGCCCGAGCCGGCTGTGCCCGACCTGGGAGACCGTCTCCAGGCGGGCGACGATCAGCTCGAGCGCCTCGTGGTCGCGGACGCGGCCCTCCGGGAACGGCTCCAGATGCGAGTCGCGCACCAGCGTCGCCACCCGCCCGTCCGCCGCGACGCCGAGCTGGAGCAGCCGCTCGGCGAGCGTGTCGGCACCCTCTCGCGCGAGGTCGACGAGCTCGTCCAGCTGCAGGTGGAGGTCGCGGAACGAGCGCCCACGCAGGTTCCAGTGCGCCTGCTTTCCCTGCAGCGAGAGGTCCGTCACGTCGACGACGAGCTCCTGCAGAATGCCGGCCGCCTCGAGCCTCGCGTCGAGGCCGATCGCTGCCGTGTGCGTGTTGATCGCGGACTGCTGATCGTCGGTCATGTGTGGCAACTCCCAACCTTCGCGCTGACCGCATCTGCGAGGTGCGTAGACGGCTTTCCTGGCCCGATTGTAAGGGCGCTACAGCGAGTGATCGCCCACCGGACGGCCGTCGAGCGAGCGCTTGGGGTCCAGGCAGAGGAGCCGCAGCCGGCCGGTCGCGACGAGCCGGCTCTGCCCGTCCCGGATCGCGACCTCCCAGACCTGGGTCGTACGACCCTGCGTGAGCGGTGTCGCGACCGCCCGCACGGGCCCCGCGCGCAGCGCCCGCAGAAAGCTGGTCGTGTTCTCGAGACCGACGACCGTCAGGCCCCGCTGCTCCGCCCAGATCGCGCCACCCATCGAGGCCAGCGTCTCGACGATGCTCGAGTGCACGCCGCCATGGGCGATCCCGTAGGCCTGATGGTGACGTTCGGTGATCTCGACCTCTCCGACGACGCGGTCCGGCGCCGCCTCGGTGATCGTGAGTCCGAGCGCCCGCACCCAGCCCCGCTGCGCCGCCTCGTTCAGCCGCGACCGGATCTGCTCGTCCATCGCCGGCAAGCATATCCGTGGCCGCCGACCGTCCTGGTCGCCGGTCGCGAAGACGAGAAACGGCCGGGGCACCGATTGGCCCCGGCCGTCGTCCCCTCCGGTTGCCCGGAGTCTGCTCGCAAAGCCTCCCGCCTCTGACTCAAGGAGTCCGAGAAGGAAT
>JBAPVZ010000443.1:0-16010 GCA_049283435.1 Candidatus Dormiibacterota bacterium | reverse complement strand
CGATGCCCCCCCTCGGCGACCAGCGCCGCCGTACGTCGGCCGGCATGTCGCTGAACAGCAGGAACCGCTCCCGCGGATGCCACGCCGGCCCCTCCGTGAACGTGCACCCGGAGCCGAGCCGCTCCAGGAGTGCCGCCTCGTCGATCAACTCCAGCAGCCGGTTCGAGCGCGGCTGCACGACGCGCATCACGCGAGCTCAAGGAAGAGGTGCGGCGCGTACGACGCGCAGTGCGCCTCGATCTGCGGCCACACCTGCTGGTGGAGATCGCTCGCGACCCAGCGCAACCGGTCCGCCTCCTCTGCGAACACGATCGCGAGCCGGTAAAGGCCCGGCTCCGCCGGCCGCAGCAGGCGCACCGACTGGAACCCCTCCTGCCGCTCGATCGCAGGCCGGAAGACGTCGCGGTAGGTCGCGAGCAGCGCGTTTTCGGCGCCCGGCTTCACGTCGAGATCGACATGCAGGACAGACATCGTCACCTCCACACAACCGGCGGCAGCGCCGGAGCGTCGTTCAGATCTCGCGCAGCAGCCAGCGGATCGCGTTCTTCTGAAAGGTCAGGTAGGACGGCTGCCAGAGCGCATACAGATTGTGGCCCATCGCGCTGTGCACGACCCGGCCCTGTCCGACCTCGTGCGCCCAGCCCGAGGTGTTCGTCGTCCCCTTGTCCTCGAAGACGAGGCCGTCGATGTTGACGCTGCGCAAGAGCACGGTCGCCGGGTCGCCGTCGAACTCGGGGTAGTGCTCCTCGTCGGTCGTGATCCAGTCGGTGACGCCCTCGGTGATCGGATGATCGCCCCGCACGACCTCGACCTTGAACGGGCGCACCGCCGGATGCCCCTGGTAGATGCCCTTCACGACCGACCGGTAGGTCTCCGAGAAGTTCGCGACGTTGGGGTTGTTGTGCATCGCGTAGAGGCCGCCGCCGGCCTCGACGTAGCCCTTGATCGCGGCCGCCGCCTCCTCCGTGATCCAGCTCTTCGGCTGACTGTTCGGCGGATCGTTCATCAGCTGGGCCGCGTAGGGGAAGGCGTCGGGGCCGATGTAGCCGCCTGCGAAGTGGTAACCGTCGCGGAAGAACAGGAACACCGGGTACCGCGAGAGGCGCTCGGACGTGATCTCCCTGGTGTCGATCGTGTAGTCGTAGCCCAGGCCCATCTCGCCGAACAGCCGGTCCAGGTGGACCCGGATGAAATCGGCGTTGTGGTAGCGGTCGCCGATGACCGCGAAGACTCGTGCGTCGCCGGCCGGCGCCGCCTCACCGGAGGCCCGCTCGAGCTTCCCTGGCGTGCTGCCGAGTTGGCTGTCGGCGGATTCCCTCGCGCCCTGCGGCTGGTCCTGCGATGCGGTCACGGGCTACTCCTTCGTCGAACCGGACACGGTCCCCGCCACCAGGAACCGCTGGAAGAACAGGAAGACGATGAGCACGGGCGCGATGGCGAAGAGCGTTGCCAGTGCCAGCTCGGGGCGATAGATGTGGAGCTGCGCGCCCCCGATCGTCGGGTTGAAGGCCGGCGTGCTCGAGAGCAGGTCCTGGAGCCCGACCGGCAGCGGATACATGATGCTGCTCGGGAGCATGACGAACGGCAGGAAGAAGTTGTTCCAGTTCGTGACCAGGTTGAAGAACGCGACCATCGCGATCACGGGCTTCGCGAGCGGCAGCGCGACGTGCCGGAAGACGCGCCACTCGGTCGCGCCGTCGACGCGTGCCGACTGCAGGATCTCGGCCGGCAGCGCCGTCGAATAGTAGAGGTAGACGAGGTAGACGCCGAACGGGAAGAACGCGAACGGGAGGATGACGGCGAGCACGGTGTTCTCGAGGTGCGCCGTCGTCATCTCCAGGAACAGGGGGAGGGCGAGCGCCGACGCCGGCATGATCATCACCAGCAGGGTCGTGCCGAGCAGGATCCGCCGGCCGGGGAACTGGAGCATCGCCACCCCGTAGCCGGCAGGCACGGACGCGACGAGCGTCAGGACCATCGCACAGCCCGTGTAGAGCAGCGAGTTCTGCAGCCAGTCGAACACCACGCCGTTCTGGAACGACAGCAGGTTCTGCCAGGCCGTCGCGACGTTGGCGAGCGAACCGAACGCGAGCGGGTTCAGCGTGACGAGCTGCTGATCCGTCTTCGTCGGCGCCAGGAGCAGCCAGGCGGCCGGCAGCACGAAGAAGACGGTGAAGAGGAGCAGGACGAGGAGCCAGATCGAGCGCGCGCCGAGGGCGCGCCAGCGAGGGCCGTGCGAGGGGTGCGCGGCGGTTCGGTTGGCGGAGACGGCGGCCATCACTCGACCTCGAAGAGCCCGGTTCGGAAGACGACGATCGCAGCACAGATGAGGCCGATCACGAGGAGATCGACGGCGACCGCGGCCATGCTGTTGAAGTCCGCCTGCTGGAACGCGAAGACGTAGGCGAGCTGGTTCGGGGACCAGCTCGGGCTGACCGTCCCCGTCGCCGCGGCGAGCATCGACGGCTCCACGAACAGCTGCGAGCCGCCCGCGAACGCGAGGATCAGCATGTAGGCGATCGTCCGCCGGATCATCGGCAGCTTGATCCGCCAGGCGGTCTGGAACACACCGGCGCCGTCCATGCGGGCCGCCTCCAGCACGTCGATCGAGATGTTGTTGAGCGCGCCGTAGAGGACCAGGATCCAGCCGCCGGCGCCGGTCCAGAACGCGATGACTGCGAACAGGATCGGCAGGTGCGCGGGCGCGAGGACCTGGTTCACCGAGTGCTGGCCGAGCATGGAGAACAGCAGCACGGCCGGGCTCACGTCGGGATCGAGCATGAAGAGCCAGAGCAGCACGCTGGCGGCGCCGGTCAGCGCCCCCGGCAGGTAGAAGAGGAAGCGGAACGCACCGGACGCGCGGCGCGCCTTCCCGTGCAGCAGCAGCGCGAGGCCGACGACGGCGACGAGCAGCAGGGGGAGCCAGCAGAGCAGGTAGAGGAGGTCGTCGACGAACGCGGGCAGGAAGCGGAAGTCGCGGGCCGTGCCGAGAAAGTTCGCGAGGCCGACGAAGCGGCCGCTCGCGTTCGTCACGCTCAGAGCGATCGCGTAGGCGGCCGGCACGACGCCGAGGAGCACGAGCATCAGGACGTAGATGGAGGTGAATCCATAGCCGGCCGCCCCGCGCCGCAACGCGACCGCCGGGCGACCTCGCCGCCGCGCCGTTTCGATCTGCGTGACTGCCATTCCCTGTCTTACCCCGTCACGACCTGGTAGCCGTTCGCTCTGGACTGCGCGATCAACTGTGACTGCCACTCGTCGATGACCGAGGAGATCGGCTTCTTCTGCGCGATCGCGGGCACGACGACGTTGGCATAGATGGTGTCGCTCGGAAACCGCAGGTAGAGCCAACCGGGCCAGATCTCGCCTGCCGACTCCTTGAACACCGTGGCCGGGTCCTGCGCGAAGTAGCCGGAGCTGTTCGCGTTCTTCAGCCACACCGCGGCGGCCGGCTGGTAGGCGGGGTAGGTCGGTGCCGTCGCCTGGTACTGCGTCGTCGCCGCCATGAAGCGGATCACCGAAGCCGCCGCCGCCTTCTGGTCCGAGTGCTGAGAGATCACGTAGATGCCGCCGCCGACGTCGCCGGTCCAGGTCTGGCTCTCACCCTGCCAGCGCAGCGGGAGCGCCGCCGCCATCTCGCCCTTCGGCGTGTGATAGGACTGGTCGAACAGCGTTTCGCCGTACCACGAGGGGCCGACCATCATCAGCACCTTGTCGGTCGATCCGTAGGTCTTCGTGAACCCGGGTCCGAGTGCGGAATCGGCCGAGAGCGAACCCGCGGCGAGGAGCGCATCGAGCAGGCTCGTCATGCGGGTGCAGTTCGGATCGTGGAGATTGACCTCCACCTTGTTCAGATCGTTGCCGACCTGCGCCGTCACCGGGCAGCGGCTGCCCCAGTAGTAGATGTCGTCGCCGTAGGTGTCGCCGGCGGTGCCGACGACGTAGCCGGGGTGCTGCTTGGCGACCTCCAAACCGAGCTGTTCGAACTGCTGCCAGGTCGTCGGCACCTGATAGCCGAACTGGGCCATCAGCTTCTGGTTGTACCAGAGCACGTTCTGCGCGATGTCGTTGCGCAGGCAGTACAGGGTGCCGTTCTGGTAGCAGGGATTGAGCACGTTGGGCGCGAACTGCTTGATCACCGATTTCGGGATCAAGCCATGGTTGAGCGGCGCCGCGAACGCGTACTTGGACGACATCTCCCACGAGATGTCCGCCGTCGACGAGTCCCAGATGACGTCCGGCCAGCCGCTGTCGATCTTGTTGAACAGGCCGATCTGCTCCTGGAACGCGGTGCCGCCCTGACTGACCGAGACAAGCTGCAGGTTCGCGCCCGGGTGCTCCTGCTCGTACTTCTGGAAGCCGGGGAGCCGGACGGCGTCGGTCCACACCTGGAGCGAGCCGGTCGAACCCCCCGAGAACGCGCAGCCGGACAGCGCGAAGACAGCGACGGCGAGCAGCACGAGCCGCAGGCGCAGCGCATGATGTCGAACGGCGAGCGCCGCGATCACGGAGCAGCCCCGGCCTTCGGCCCGGCCGGCACGACGGCTGGTGACGAACTCGCCGGGCGCGGCGGGCGAGACGGCCGCGCCGCATCTACGTATGACATAAACCCACCTCCCTCCTGTCCCTGTAGCCGAGAATGAACGTAGCGCGAGGATGAGAGACCTGTCAAGTAAGACTTATCCCTCGCCGGATCGCGAGGAGGAAAGGCCCGTCTACCGCCCCGGCTACGAGGTCGCCGCCGAGCGCATCCTGCAGCTCGTGGCGGCGCAGCACCTGCTGCCCGGCGACCGGCTGCCGACCGAGCAGGACCTGGCACTGCGGTTCGGGGTCAGCCGGCCCGTCGTCCGCGAAGCGGTGAAGATCCTGGCTGCGCTCGGCCGCGTCACCGTGCGCAAGGGAGTCGGCATCCTGGTCGCGGACCACGCCGGCCTGCTCGCACCGAACGCGCTCGACTTCTTCTCTCCCGCCGACCCGGCCGACATGGAGCTGCTGTTCGAGTTCCGCGTCACGCAGGAGTCGGCGGCCGCCCGGCTCGCGGCGGCACGCATCCAGGAGGCCCAGCTGGCGGCGCTGCGCGCCGGCGTGGAGCGCTCCGAGCTGGGCGCCGAGGCCGGCGATCTCGAGCGCTTCGGCGCCGGCGACGACGCCGTCCACGACGCGATCGTGGAGGCTGCGGGCAACCCGTTCTTCGGCCTCACGATCTCGATCGCCCGGCGGTTGCAGCAGCAGGCGGTCGTGATCGCGCTCGGCGGGGACGCCGGGCGCCCGCTCGCGAAGGCGGCGGCCGAGCACCGCGCGATCGCCGACGCGATCGCCGACGGAGACGGCGAGGCGGCCGCGGCCCGCATGTCGGCTCACATCTATGACACGCTGGTCGGATACCGGCGCGAGATGCGCCGCCGCCACGCACGGTGACCGGGGTCGGGTGCCGCGGAGGGCGAGGAAGGAGGCAATCGACGCTATGGATCCACGAGCGCTCGCGGAGGTGGGCCGGACCGGGCTCCAGGTGACCCGGCTCGGTCTCGGGAGCGCGCCCCTGGGAGGGCTCTACCGGCCGGTCACCGAGCGGGATGCGGTGCGCACGGTCGAGCGCGCGTACGAGCTCGGACTGCGCCTGTTCGACACCGCCCCCCTTTACGGCAACGGCCTCGCCGAGCGGCGCGTCGGCCTCGCGCTCCGGCAGTATCCGCGCGACTCCTTCGTGCTCGCCTCGAAGGTCGGCCGGCTGCTGCGGGCCGGCGCTCCGCCGGAGCCCGGGCAGGACTTCCAGGGGACGCCCGAGGGGCTCCAGCCCGTTTTCGACTTCAGCGCCGAGGGCGTGCGGAGCTCGTACCGGGAGAGCCTGGAGCGGCTCGGCCTGGATCGCATCGACATCCTGCATCTCCACGATCCCGATCAGCACTACGAGCAGGCGCTGACCGAGGGCTATCCCGTCCTCGCCGAGCTGCGCCAGGAGGGCGTGATCCGCGCCGTCGGGGCCGGCATGAACCAGCCGGAGATGCCGGCGCGGTTCCTGCGCGCGGCCGCGTTCGACTGCTTCCTGCTCGCCGGTCGCTACACGCTGCTCGACCAGTCGGGGCTGGCCGAGCTGCTGCCGCTCGCCCGCAAGCGTGGTGCGTCGATCATCGCCGGCGGCGTCTTCAACAGCGGCATCCTCGCCGACCCGAAGCCGGGAGCGCCCTTTGCCTACCAGCCGGCGCCGCCCGAGATCCTGGCCCGGGCCAACCGCCTGCAGGACATCTGCCGCAACCACGGTGTCTCGCTGCCCGTCGCCGCCATCCAGTTCCCGCTCGGCCACCCGGCGGTCGCCGCCGTCGTCATCGGCGCGCGCTCGCCGGCGGAGCTGGAGGAGGACGTCGCGATGTTCGAGGCGGGCGTCCCGGTCGCGCTCTGGGACGAGATGCACACCGAAGGCCTGCTGCCGAGAAAAGCACCGGTGCCGCCGCCCGCGTAGGCGGGGTCCGCACGCGGGTTCAGCGGGCGCACGAACCGAGCTCGTGAACGACCCCATCCCTGGCAACTCCCCCCGACTCTTCGCCAGGACGATCGCATTCGCCACCGTCCTCTGCATCCGACCCTCGTTTGCGCAACAAAGACGTTGCGTACAATGGCGACCATGACCGCTGTTGGCACGACTCGGAGAAGACGGAGGGGCACACAGGCGGTTTGGTGGGGGCTTCCCGAGCGTATGAGCTTCATCGTCTCGATGGTTGGTGGCGTGCGGGCGGCGGACCTCTTGCACGTGGCCCCCAGCCAGGTCAGCCGCTGGACGTCAGGCCAGGAGATGCCGCGGCCGGAGACGACGCATCGAATCCTCGAGCTCGATCATGTGCTCGCGTCCCTGATCCAGGTCTGGGAACCGGAGGTCGCCGGCAACTGGCTTACGACCGCCAACGGATGGCTCGGCGGTGCCCGCCCGATCGACGTTCTCCGAACCCGGGGCAGCGGCGAGGTGCTGGAAGCGATTCAGGCAGAGGCGGCCGGAGCCTACGCGTAGCCAGCGCGATGCTGGTCTACCGCGTCTTCCCCTATCTCGCCGAGGCGAGGCCCGGCGAGCCCGGACACCCGGATTACGTCCATCCGGAGCAGGGTTCGGGCCGGCTCGACAATCCCGATCTCTACCTTGTCCGCTATCTGACAACAGAGCCGTCGGCCGCGATCGGGGAGACGTTCGCGCACCTGACCTACTGGAATCGCGCCATGCTCCGATTCCCTGGGCTGCCGGGTGCTCGGAGAGTCCTTGGCGTCTACAGCCTCGACGAGGAGGCGGTTCCGCTGCTGAATCTGGATGACGCCCGGGTGCTGTTGGAGCGGAACCTGCGGCCGACCCAGGTCATCGAGCGCAACCGGCCGGCCACGCAGGCATGGGCACGCAGGATCTACGAAGAACAGAGCTGGGACGGAGTCCGCTGGTGGTCATATCACCGGCCACAGTCGACGATCCTGGGCGTGTGGCGTGAGGGAGCCATACACAGCGAACGCACCGAGGATCTCTGGGAACATCCGGCATTCGCGGACGCGGCGCGGGCACTGGCCAAGCTCGTGATCCCCGCCGAGAGCGGGTCCATGCTGCGGGATGGTTGAAGGCGTGACGCGTCATCGAGATTATTGCGATCGACCGAGCCAAGCGGGCCGATCGCCGGCACCGGGACGCTTCCCGACGCGCTTTTGCGACCCACTGCCGGCATTCGGCGGGTTCGTCGTGCCGGCCCGTCAGCCGTCCACCGTGACGCCGGCTGCCGCGAAGACGCTGTCGATGTCGCGGGAGCGCGCGTAGGCGTCTCGGGAACGCTCCGAGGCGACGGCCGTGACGAGCGCGTTGACGAGGGCGGTCCCTGCGGTGAGCGAGTTGTTGATCGCCTCCGCGTCGCTCGGTGCGATCAGGGTGTGCCGTGCCCGTCGCGCCACCAGCGCCGACTCGCTGTCGGTGATCGCGACCGTCACGCCGGCCCGGTCGGCCGCGATCTCGAACAGGCGCGCCGTCGAGCGCACGAAGCGCCAGAACGTGATCGCGACGACGGCGGTCTTGGTGTCCACCGCGGCCACCTCGGCGGCCGCCAGCACCTCGTCCGGCTCGTGGGCGGCGCGCACGCCGAGCGTCCGCAGCAGCAGCACGAGCAGCTGGCAGAGCGGCGACGAGATGCCGAACCCGAGGACGAGGACCCGCTCGCTGCCGGCGAGCGAGCGTGCGATCTGCTCGATCTCGGAGGCGGCGTTGATCGCGGTCGCGGCCTGGATGTTGCGGATCTCCTGGAGCAGAACTCCTTCGAAGGAACTCGGCTCGCCGGCCCGGTCGAGCAGCCGCCGGCGCAGCTTTTCGGTCGCCGTCAGGAAATGTGGCAGGTCGGCCCGCAGCGCCTCCTTCAGCTCGCTGAAGCCGGCGAAGCCGAGCGCCCGGCTGAAGCGGACCACCGTCGCCCGGTCGAGGTCGAGCTGCCGACCCAGATCCTCCGCGGTCGCGAAAGCGACCGTGAACGGCTCGTCGAGGATCGCTCGCGCGAGCCGCTGGCGCTTCGGCGAGAGCTCGGGCAGCAGGGCGACGAGCCGCGGCCCGAGCGGCGGTGCCGAGGTGCGCACTAGGTCGTCGACGCGGCGTCGCCGGCCATCGCCAGCTCCCCGACGTTGTCCAGCGCCATCGGCCGCGTGCCGGCCTCCAGCTCGTGGATCAGCGCGACGAGACGCTCGTTGCGCGGCATCGAGAGTCCCAGCTCGCGGCCCCGTCGAGCGAGCGCGCCGATCTGGCAATCGACCTCGGTCGGCCGGTGGCGGACGGCGAGATCGCGCCAGATCCCCGTCTTCACCTTGATCTGCCCTTCGTAGAACGTCGCCACGTCCTCGATCGCCGGCCGCCAGTCGTCGCCGCGATAGCGGCCGGGCTGGAACCCCTTGATGTCCTCGAGGCGCACGCCGAGCCGATCGGGGACGCTCAGGGACTCCTGCACGAGCCGGTAGAGCGTCGGTCCGACGTCCGGCGCCCGGAGCGTGTCGTAGATCGGAGCGTCGATGAGGGCGGTCGCGAACAGCAGCGACGCGTAGCCGAGCTTGGACCAGAGGTAGCCCCACACGTTGTCCGTCGCGACCGTCTCGCCGAAGGTGGCGAGCGTCGAGCGAATCTCCTCCAGTCGTGGCGTCGATCGACCGTCGAGCTCCCCGACGAAGATCGGATGCTCGCCGCCATGCTCGATGACGCCGGGCGATTGCCAGTCGGCCGAGAAGTGCACGAAGCAGCCGATCGTGCGCTCGACGCCGATGCGCTCACCGATGACGAGCTCGTTGAGCCCGTTCTGCAGCGAGACGACCCGACTCTCCGCCGCGAGCCGCGGCGCGATCGCCTCCAGCGCGCCCGGCGTGCTCGGGCACTTGACGGCGAGGTACACGGTCTCCAGCGGTCCCTGCACTTCGTCGGGCGTCGACGCCCGCACCGGTTGCGTGAAGCTACCCCGCGTCCCGGTGATCGTCAGCCCGCGCTCGCGCATCGCGGCGACGTGATCCGCGTTCTGGTCGACGAGCAGCGGGTCGAGCCCCGCGTGGGCGAGCCAGGCGCCGACGACACCGCCGATCGCGCCCGCCCCCCAGATCACGATGCGTTCCATGCGTCTCCCCTCCCCCGGCACCGCGAACCGACGAGGCGGCACCCGGGCGCCGCCTCGCCGTTCGCGCCAGCCTCAGTGCTGCAGAATCTTGATGGTCGTCCAGTCGTCGTCGGTGAGACCGTTGTAGCCGGCCCCCTGCACGTAGGGCTGGGTGAGGAACGGCAGCTTCGCGTAGAAGAGGTTGGCGGCGTACTGGTTCTGGATCAGCATCTGGCCCGACTGCTTGTACTGGGTCAGCACCTGGTCCACCGGCTGCTGGTTCGCGCGATCGACGATCTTGTCCATCGAGGGGTCGCAATAGCCCTCCGAGTTGCCCCCGCCGATCTTCGCCTGCGAGCACTCGAAGTTGTTGCTGTACCAGTCCTGCGGGTGGTCGTAATCGGCACTCCACGCCTCCCGCATCAGGACCGGCTTCTTGTTGTTGCGATCATGGATCAGCGTCGGGAAATCGACCGGCTGGAGGCCGAGCTTGACGCCCAGGCTCTGCTGCAGCTGGGACTGCACGTTCTGCCAGATCTGGTCGTTCGACGGCGTCGTGTTGTACTCGATCTGCAGGCCCGACACCTTGGAGCCGGTGGGGTCCCACTTCGCGTACTCGGCCTTCGCCTTGGCAGGGTCGCCGCCCGCCGGTGCCGACGGGTCGGTGTTGTTGCCGACGAAGCCGCGCAGGCCGGGCGCCATGTAGCCCCCCGTCGCCGGGACGCACGTCAGGCCCTGGTTGCAGGCGACGTTCGCGAGCTGGTTGCGATTGACCGCGAGCGAAAACGCGTTGCGACCCGCCTTGCCCGCGTCCTGGCCCAACCCCTGCGTCGGCTGCCCCGGCGTGATCCCCGGCTGGGGTGCGAACGGGCTGTTGCCGGTGAAGTTGAAGCCGAGCCAGGTCGTCGCGCTGTCGTTGTAGATGTGCAGCTGGGTCTTCTTCGTCGGGTCGTGCGCGTACCGCAGCACGTCGCTGTTCGGTGGGCTCGCGTTGGCGGCGCCGATCAGATCGTAGCCGCCCGCCTCGTACTTCTTCACCGCCGAGGTGCCGTCGACGCTCATGTCGACGTGGATGTGCGTCAGGGTGCCCGTCGACCCGCCCCACCAGTTGGGGACCGGCACGAAGTCGATCGATGCGTTCGGCGTGTACTGCGACATGCGGAACGCTCCGGCGCCGACCGCCGTCTTCGGGTCACTCCACCAGGCGGCCCCGCCCGCCACGACCGCCTTCTGGTCGACGAGCCGCGCCGCCCACAAGGCGACCTCCGTCTCCCAGTAGCCGGCGGGATACTGCAGCTTCGCGACGACCGTCTCCGGATCCGGCGCGGTGAGGCCGCTCAACGTCTTCGCCGCGCCGCTCGCGACGGCGTCATAGCCGACGACCGGCTGGAAGAAGCTCGCGTAGGAGTCCTGCGCGACCGCGCAGCGATTCCAGCTGTAGAGGACGTCGGCGGAGGTCACCGGGTCGCCGTTCCAGAACTTCGCCTTCGGGTTGAGCTGGAACGTGTAGGTCAGACCGTCGGAGGAGACCGTCGGCAGCGACTTCGCGATCGAGGGGACGACCTTGTGCTGCGCGTTCAGCTGGAGCAGGCCGGCGTAGAGCTCCATCTCGGTGAAGATGTCGCCGTTCCCGTTCGCGTGCGCGGGATCGAGCGTCGCGACCGATTCCCCGACGAGCCGGGGAAAGCTCAGCGTCTGGTTGGCCGCGAGCTTCTGACTCTGGCTCCCGGAGCCGCCGCCGCACGCGACGGCAAGCAGTCCCACGGCGATCACGAGCGCGATCGCACGCCACCGTATCGATCCCATTCGGGCCTCTCCTTCTCTCGACGATCCTTCGCTCCCGATGCCGGCGGCGGCCGAGCCTGCCGTCAGGCGCCAGGCGACTCTCTCTGAGACTCTCGCTCCGATTCTCTCTCTCTCCCGAGCGCGGGGGCGTGCGTCATCATATTGCAGTCTCGCCAAACGCGCAACAAATCAGAACATCGACCTCCCGCCGTCCACGCTGATCACCTGCCCGGTGCACCAGCTCGCCAGGTCGGACGCGAAGAAGAGCACCGCGTTCGCGATGTCCTCCGGCTCGCCGAGCCGCCGCAGCGCGGTCCCCTCGACGAGCGCCCGCTGGCCGGCCTCGCCGTACGACTCCCACTGGCGTTGGGTCGTCGGGTTGCTGAGCACGAAGCCGGGCGCGACGTTGTTGCAGGTGATGCCCCAGGGACCGAGCTCCTGCGCGAGCTGGCGAGTGAGCCCGATCTGCCCCGCCTTGCTGCTCGCGTAGGCCTGGATGCCGGTCAGGCTGGTGCTGCGGCCGGCGCCGGAGCTGATGTTGACGATGCGCCCGTAGCGCTTCGCCTTCATCCCCGGCACCGCGGCACGCGCGCAGAGGAAGGCGCCGTTCAGGTTGACGTCGACGACGTCCTGCCACTCGGCGAGCGAGACGTCCTCCAGCGGCCGGCCGACCTGGCCGCGCACGCCGCCCGCGACGTTGACCAGGACGTCGATCGCGCCCTGCTCGGCGCTCGCGACGCCGATCAGCGCCGCGACCTGCGCCTCGTCGGACACGTCGGCGACGTGGGCGTGGCAGGCGCCGGCGAGCTCCCGGCATGCGTCCTCGGTTCCGGTCAGGTCGCCGGCGAGCACGTCGCTCGCCCAGACGGTGGCGCCCCGCCGCGCGAGCGCCGTGGCGATGCTCCGCCCGATCCCGTGCGCGGCACCGGTCACGACGGCGACCCGTCCCGTGAAGTCGAGGTCAGCGGATGCCATCGATCACCTCGCGCGTCTCCCGCACGCCCGCCTCCCAGAGCCGCTGCATGTCGCCGTCCGGCTTCTGGTAGGCGCCGCCGAAGTTGCCGTCGCCGAGCAGCTCGCGGGCACGCTGCGGTCCCCGCGCCCGAATCGCGGCGAGATCCCGCAGGGGCTTCACCTCGGCGGGGACGGGGGCGACCCGGTTCCAGGGGAAGTTCTCCAGCCAGGAGCCGTGCGCGCCGAGCTCGTCGATCTCCCGCGCGACCGCCCAGGTCTGCGGCGCGTTCCACCAGTTGTGGAGGATCACCCGTGCGTCCTCGTGCGCGATCAGCCACTCCTGCGCGAGCGAGCCGGCGGGCGCGTTGCCGCCGTGCCCGTTGACGAGCACGAGGCGGCGGAAGCCGGCGCCGTACATCGAGTCGAGCAGGTCGGAGACGACGGCGACGTAGGTGCTCGTCCGCAGGCTGACGCTGCCGGGATAGGCGAGCGTGTACGGCGTGATCCCGTAGGCGAGCGCGGGGAAGACGGGGACGCCGAGCGGCTCGGCCGCCTCCACCGCGACGCGCTCGGCCAGGATGGCGTCGGTGCCCAGGCTCAGGTAGCCGTGCTGCTCCACCGAGCCGAGCGGCAGCACCGCGCGATCGTCATGCCGCAGGTAGTCCTCGACACCCATCCAGTTCAGGTCGGCGATCCGCATCTCGTCTCCTCGGTTCAGGCGGCCAGCAGCGCTTCCAGGCGGGCGACGTAGCCCTCCAGGACCTGATACGCGTGATCGATCGGCGCCCGCTGGGACAGGTCGACGCCGGTCAGGCCGAGCACGTCGAGCGGGTAGCCGGAGGAACCGGCGCCGAGGAACGCGAGGTAGCGATCGACGGCGGGCCGGCCCTCGGCCCGGATCGCGCTCGCGATCAGCTGGGCGGCCGCGATCCCGGTCGTGTAGTTGAAGGGGTGGAACCCGGTGTAGAGGTGGGTGTGGAACTGGGCCCAGAGCATGCCCGAGCGCTCCCGGTCCATCGCCACCTCGTCGCCGTACGCCTCGGCGAGCAGCTCCGCCGTCAGGTTGGTGAGCCCATCCGCGGTCAGCGGCTCACCGCGCTCGACCCGCTCGTGCAGCTCGAGCTCGAGCCGGCTCAGCGTCGGCATCACGAGCAGGTAGCGGTGGAAGTTGCCGATCGCCTCTTCGAGGACCGCGATCTGAAAGGCAGGGTCTGGATTCTGCTCCAGCAGGTGCCCCCGGCACAGCGCCTGGTTCGTGTTCGAGGCGACCTCGGCGACGAACATGCCGCACGCCGCGTAGACGTAGGGCTGCCGTTCGGCTGATCGCTGGTAGTGCAGCGCGTGGCCGAACTCGTGCGCGAGCGTGCTCAGGCTCGGCAAGCCGTCGTGGTAGCTGAGGAAGACGAACGGATGCGTGCCCGGCGGTCCGTAGGAGAAGGCGCCGAGGCGCTTCCCCCGGTTCGGGTAGACGTCGACCCAGCGCTCCTCCAGCGCGCCGCGGCGCAGCCGGCCGACGTAGTCGTCGCCGAGCGGCCGCAGGCCCTCGCAGAGCCAGTCGACGGCGGTGCGGTAGGGGACGTCGATCCGCGGCGCGAGCACGGCCCGCGTGTCGTGGTCGCGCAGCCGGTCCACCCCGAGCGCGCGCCGGCGCAGCCGCCAGTAGCGGTGCCAGACGCCGACGTGGTCGCGGAAGCTCGCGATCACGTTGTGGAACACCTGCGGCGGGACGTCGACCGGCAGCAGCGCCGCCTCCAGCGAGGTCTCGTATCCCCGCGCCCGAGCCAGGCACGCATCGCGCTTGACGCCGCCGCCGAGGAGGGTCGCGAGCGTGCGCCGGTGGGCCCGGTAGGCGTCCGCGTAGCTGCGGAACGCGTGCTCGCGAAGCGTGCGGTCGGGGCTCTGCAGCAACTCCTGGTAGGTGCTCTGCGCGACCTCGTGGGGAGCTCCGCCGGCGTCCAGCGCCGGCTCGAACCGGAGCTCGGCGTCGGCGAGCACGCCGTGCGCGGTACGCGGCGTTCGCAGCGGATCGGTGACCGCCTCCAGCAGGCCTTCCACCTCGGCCGAACGGCGGTGCGGGGCGTGGCGCTCCAGGCGGTCCAACCAGTGCACGTAGTGGCGCAGCCGCTGATCGGCCGCCACCCAGCGACGGAGCGTGTCGAACCCGACGAGGGCGAGCTCGGGGTGGGCGAACGCGAGCGTCGCCGCGGCCTCCGCCTGCAGCGCGCTGCCCTGGTCGGAGCGGGCGGCCGCCGGCTCGTCCGCGCTGTCGACCGAGGTCTCGAGCAGCGTGAACAGCTGCAGGCGGCCGAGCGTGTGCTCCACGGCCTCCCGCTGGCGCAGGAAGTCGACGAGCAGATCCGGCCCCTCGCCGAGCCGGCCCGCGAACGAGGCCAGCTCCCGGAGCGCCGCCCGCACCTCGGCGCAGGCGCGGTGCCAGGCGGCGGCGGACGGGAACAATCCGCTCGTATCCCAGGTGTCGGCGACGGCGATCTGACCTCGCTCCGGCAGCGCGTGGGGCATCTCCCTGCTCTCGCTCCTCACTTCTCCTCCTCTCTCCTGCGGGCCGGCCGGGTGGAGTCGGTCGCCGCCCGGCCTCCCGCGTCATTCTATTGCGCTTGGCCCTCTCGCGCATCGTCCCGCGGCAGAGTGGCACCCGGAGAGCGGGCATAGAATGCGCGCGTGCCGTACATCAACCAGGAGCAGCGACCGGCGCTCGACGCGTGCGTCGAAGCGCTCGTCACGGAGATCGAGAAGCTGCCGCCGGAGCAGCGTGACGGCGCGTTCAACTACGCGACGACCCGCGCGCTGAAGCAGCTCTACCCGCTCTCCTACTTCAACCTGAACCGCGCCATGGGCGTCCTGTCGTGCATCCAGACGGAGCTCTACCGCCGCGTCGTGGCGCCCTACGAGGACACGAAGATCGCCGAGAACGGCGACGTCTGAGATGACCGGCGCCGCGCGCTCGCATCCCGGCTGGCACGAGGGGGCCGGCCATCGGCACTGGCTGCTCGGCGAAGCGACCCGAATGCTGCGCTTCTACCAGCCGGCGGCGGTCGACCCCGAGGGCGGGTTCTTCGAGCTCGGGGTCGACGGCACGCCACAGGCGGTCGAGGAACGGGCCGTCGTGACGACCGCACGGATGGTGCACAGCTTCTCGCTCGCCCACCTGCTGGGACACCCGGGTGCGGCGCCGCTCGCGGACCACGGGCTCCGTTTCCTCGATTCCCACCACCGCGACCGCGAGCACGGCGGCTACTACTGGATCGCTGGCCGCGACGGTCCGGTCGACGCGTCGAAGACCGCCTACGGCCACGCGCACGTCCTGCTCGCGGCCAGCTCGGCCCTCGTCGCCGGCCGGCCCGGCGCGGAGGAGTTGATGGCGGCGGTCACCGAGGTCATCGACGAGCACTTCTGGTCCGCTGCCGAGGGGCGCTCGGTCGAGGAGTACCGGGCCGACTGGAGCGGCCGCGCCTCCTACCGGGGCCAGAACAGCAACATGCACCTGACCGAGGCGCTGATGGCCGCCTACGAGGCGACCGGCGAACGCGGACATCTGCAGCGCGCGCGCAGCATCGCCGGCCATCTCATCGGGGAGGCCGCGGCACGCAACGGCTGGCGAGTGCCCGAGCACTTCGACGAGGGGTGGCGGGTCGACCGCGAGTACAACCGCGACGACCCGGAGCACGTCTACCGGCC
>JBAPVZ010000442.1:0-1878 GCA_049283435.1 Candidatus Dormiibacterota bacterium | reverse complement strand
GCGCCGCCGCGATCGCCGCCCTGCAGGCTTCGGCGCAAGGATCCTGAACCAGCCCCTGCGCAGGGCCCCGCAACGTCAGCGAGCACGCGAGTGCCCAGCCAGGGAACGCGCTCGCGGCCCGTCGTCGAGCTTGACAGCGCTCACGCCGCCGCCGAAGATCCGAGTAGGGAGGAGCCGGCACGGCGGGCGTGCCCGGCACCGATCGCCTCCCGCCGGATTCGAACGCAGAGGGAGAGGAGCCGTGGACAAGCCTGGTGGGGCACCGCCGGCGGAGCTGCGCAAAGCGCTGCACCTCCGGCATCTGATCATGCTGTCGGTCGGGGGCACGATCGCCTCCGGGTTCCTGCTCTTCGCGGGGTCGGCGCTCGAGATTGCAGGGCCGTCGGTGCTGATCTCCTACATCGTGGGCGGGATCGTCGCGTTCGCGGTCATGGCCTGTCTCGCCGAGCTCTGCGTCGCCAAGCCGGTCGCGGCCTCGTTCGCGACCTACGCGCGCGACGCGATGGGGAAGCTGGCCGGGTTCCTGACCGGCTGGAACTACTGGCTCGCCTGGGTGATGGGCGCAGCGACCGAATCGGTCGCCGCCGGCACCTACCTGCACAGCTTCTACGCGGCGGTCCCGGTCTGGCTCGTCGCGTTCATCATCATCGCGCTGGAGATGACGATCAACGTGATCGGCGTGCTGTTCATGGGCGAGTACGAGTTCGTCCTCTCCAGCATCAAGGTCCTCGCGCTCGCCGCCTTCATCGTGATCGGCCTGATGGCGATCCTCGGCATCGGGTTCCCGAGCCACGGGCTCAGCAACTACGGGGTGCACGGCGGCTTCTTCGCCAACGGCGAGGGCGCGGTGCTGGCCGCGTTGCTGACGGTCTTCTTCGCCTATGCCGGCATCGAGATGGTCAGCGTCGCCGCCGAGGAGAGCGTCAACCCCGCGCGGGACGTGCCCCGAGCGCTGTTCGGCACCTGCGCGATCGTCGTCGGCCTGTTCGTCCTCGCGCTCGCGGTGCTGCTCGCGGTGACCCCGTGGACTGCCGCCGGTACGTCCAGCAGCCCGTTCGTCGATGCCCTGCGCGCCCTGCACCTGCAGGCACTGGCCGCGATCCTGAACTGGATCGTGATCGTCGCCTCGGTGTCGTCGGTCGACGGCGCGATCTACACCGCCTCTCGAATGCTCTTCTCGATGAGCCGCGCCGGGCTTTTTCCGCGCGCGCTGGCGAGGGTCAACCAGCGCCGCAAGACCCCGGTCGTGGCGACCGCGATCACGGCCGGCTGCGCGTTCGTCGGCGCGCTGCTCGCCTACTTCTTCCCGACCACCGCCTACGCGTTCGTCGCCGGACTCTCCACGTTCGGCTTTCTCTTCGCCTGGCTGATGATCTCGCTGTCGCAGCCGCTGCACCGGCTGCGGTTCGGCGCCGCCTGGGTCGCCAAGCTGCGCTGGAAGACACCGCTCTACCCGCTGACCCCGATCGTCGCGATCGTCTTCATCATGATCGCGCTCGTCGGCCAGTTCTTCACCGGCGGCGCGGGGACGCCGCTCGGCCCGGTCACGATCCCCGGTGGCGGCATCGCGATCGTCGTCGGCGTCGCGTGGTCGGTGCTCTGGGCGATCTACTACTACGCGTACGGGCGGCGTCTGACGCACGGCGAGGCGTGGGCCGACCGCGAGCGTGAGCTCCACGCGGCCTACGAGCTCGAGCGGAGCGGCGAGGCCGGGACCGTCGTCTCCGATCCCGCCGAATGACGGCAGAGGAGGAACCGTTGCACACGCAGGAGATCAAGGACCTCGACGCGCGCTATCTCGCCGACGTCCTGAAGGTGCGCTTCTTCCCGTTCGCGATCGCGTCCGCCGAGGGGTGCCGGCTGGTGGACGTCGAGGGG
>JBAPVZ010000441.1:0-1792 GCA_049283435.1 Candidatus Dormiibacterota bacterium | reverse complement strand
TCGTCGCTCCGCCGATGGCCGACCTCCATGCGCGGCTGGCCGGCCCCGCGGCGCGCCGGGTGGCGCTCGGCGTCGACGAGCTGCTGACCGAGGCGACCAGCCCGGGGGCGACGCCAACGACCGCGGGGACGGCCCGGTGAGCTTCACCCGCAGCGTCCTCGACTCGCTGCCGGCGCAGACGCTCGTCGGCTACCTCGCGGTGTTCGTCGTGCCGGTGACGCTGCCACCGCTCTTCCTCAAGCTCGTCAGCCTCGGCGGCCTGCGCGACGTGCTCTCCTACGAGCCCGGCCATTCGCTCGTGCACCGGCTCGATCCCCGGGTCAAGCTGCTGTACTCCCTCGTCCTCGGGATCGCGACCGTCGTCCTCTCCTGGCAGCTCGTGTTCCTGCTGCTCGCACTGACCCTGGCCGGCTGGGCGGCCGTCTTCCCGCCCCGGCGCCGCCTCCGCGTGCTGCTCGCGCTCGGGATCACGCCGGCCGTGACGCTGATCTGGTCGCAGGCCCTCTTCCACCCGCTCGTCGCCGCCAACGGCACCGCGATCGTCGACGTCCGCTTTCCCTGGACGATCAGCTGGTTCGGCACCGACGGCATCTCACTGACCGGCCTCCTCTACGGCGCCGAGCAGGCAGGACGAACCCTCGTCACGATCTCGGTGTCACTCCTCCTGATCGTCACCACGAGCCCGTCCGACATCGTGTGGGCGTTCCGCAAGTTCCGGCTGCCGGTGAGCGCCGGCTTCGCGCTGACGGCGGCGCTTCGCTTTCTGCCCGATCTCTTCGGGCGCCTGTCGACGCTCCTGCAGGCGGTGCAGGTGCGAGGTCTCGACCTCACCCGGCCGGCGTGGGGCCGGTGGCGGGACTGGCCCGGCTACCTGCACCGGCTCGCCGTCGCGGTGCCGATCGTCACCGTCCCCCTCCTCATCGGCGCCCTGCGCGGGACGCGGACGATGGCGATGGTGGCGGACGCGAGGGCGTTCGGAGGACCGATGCGGCCCACGATCGGCGAGTCGAGGCGCATCACGGCGACCGACTGGGTGGCCGGCGGCTGGCTGGGCGCTCTCGTCGTCGCGATCGTCGTGCTGCTCACCCTGCACGTGGGCGGGCGCGCGGGGCTGCCCTGAGCGCACCGCTCGCCTCGTCAGCGTTCCGATCGCGGACGGCGCCCGTCCCGGCCCCGTCTGGCTGACCGCGGCTGGAGGCTGTCCTGGTAGGTGCGGTCGCCGTGCACCCCCAGCTCGTCGATCACGGCCTGCCGGTCGCCGGCCTCGATGAGGCGCAGCAAACGCCGATGACGCTCGACGTGCTCCTCGCTCGTCTCGGCGTTCTGCAGATGGCGGATCCGCGTGTTCATCGCCATGTAGAGCCGCATCTGGAGGGCCAGCGTCCGGTACGCCTCCTCCAGCCGGCGGTGGCCGGGCAGCGAGGCGAGCGCGAGGTGGAACTCCCAGCCCGCCCTGGCCAATCGTGCCCAGTCCTGGGCCGCGGCGGCCGACTCCATCCGGGCGAAGGCCTCCCGGCACGCCTGCAGGCGGCTCGGGACGCGGACGGGCACGCCGAGCGTGATCGCGGTCCGATCGAGAGCGGCGCGGAGCGTCTGAATCTCCCAGACGTCCTCCGGCGTGAGCGGCGTGACGATGGCGCCCCGCCGGGGCACGGTCGTGATCAGGCCTTCCCGCTGGAGCAGCCGGAACGCCTCTCGGAGGGGCGGGCGGCTGATCCCCAGCCGCTCCGTGAGCCGCTCCTCGATCAGGCGGTCGCCGAGGCCGAACTCACCGGCGAGGATCATGTCGCGG
>JBAPVZ010000440.1:0-3001 GCA_049283435.1 Candidatus Dormiibacterota bacterium | reverse complement strand
GTCCGGCGCGCGCCCGCTGTAGCCGTGGAAGTGGAGCAAGGCCGGGTGGGGGGCTGCCCCGCCGCGGGCTGCCAGAACCGGGCGTGCACCCGAGCGCCCCCGACCCCGGTGAACCAGAGGTCCGAGCACTCCGCGACGACACCCTCGAACGACGTCGGCTGGAAGACCGGTGCCGGATCGACCGCCGCCGCCTCGGCGAGCGCCCGCTCCCAGTACTCGTCGAAGTCGGCCGGCCGCGGATTGCGGCCCCGGTAGACCCGGAGCTCGTCCAGCGGCATCTCGAACAAAGGCATCGCCCCGGTCCCCCTTGTGGTGGTGGAAGGGCGGCTCCCGATCCGCCCCGGTGGAGTATGCGGGCACGAGCCGCCGGTGAGCGGGCGACGGTGGACAGGCGAACCGAGGCCCCGCGATGATGAGGGCGTGCCCCGAGCGACCGCCCGCTACGCGCTCTGGGTCATGGTCGGGATCAACTTCCTGAACTACGTCGACCGCTGGGTCGCCTCCGTGGTCGCGCCCCTGATCCAGCGCGAGTTCCACCTCGACGACTTCCAGGTCGGGCTGCTCGGCAGCGCGTTCACCATCGTCTACGCGATCGCCGCCCTTCCGTTCGGGCTCTGGGCCGACCGCGGTGCGCGGCGAGTGGTGATCGGCGTCGGCGTCGCGATCTGGAGCTGCGCGACCGTCGTCTCGGGCCTGGTCGGCAACTTCGGCCAGCTTTTCGCCGCCCGCGCGGTGCTCGGCATCGGCGAGGCGAGCTACTACCCGGCCGGCACCTCGCTGCTGAGCGACTACTTCCCGAAGGCCGCCCGCGCCCGCATCATGTCGATCTGGGACGCCGGAAGCGCCGTCGGCATCGCGGTCGGGTATGCGGGCGGCGGGCTGATCGCAAGCGCCCTCGGCTGGCGGTCGGCGTTCTTCTTCACCGCCGTTCCCGGCCTCATCCTCTCGGTGCTCGCGTTCACGATCCGCGAACCGCTGCGCGGGGCGGCGGAGCGGCTCGGCCCTCGCGTCCATCGCCTGCGGGAGGCGAGCCTGCGTGGATTCCTGACGCTCGCGCGGATTCCGACGCTGCGGGCGACGATCCTCACCCGTACCGCGCTCTATTTCGTGCTCGCCGCCGCCGCCTACTGGCTCCCGACGGTCCTCGGACGCCGCTTCGACCTCAGCATCGGCAGTGCCGGACTGCTGTCCGGGAGCGTGCTCGTCATCGGCGCGCTCCTCGGCACCCTGCTCGGTGGGGCGATCGTCGACTGGCGGCGCCGCCATGGCGGGACCGGCGACGTCGCGAGCATCGTGGTCGGCATCGTCGGCTTCCTGATCGGCGCCGCCGGCATCGTCGTCTCCCTGCTCGCGCCGATGCGCGTCGGCATCGTGCCCGTCTTCGTGCCCGCCTTCTTCGTCGCCGTCGTCGGGCTCTACCTCTACGCCGGGCCTTACGACGCGGTCGGCCAGAACGTCGTCAGCCCGGGGCTCCGGGCGAGCGCGATCACACTCCAGCTGCTCGTGGCCCACCTCCTCGGCGACTCCTACGCGACGGCGGCCGTCGGCTTCATCTCGGATCAGCTGCACAGCCTGCAGCTCGCGCTCCTGGTCACCCTCGCACCCGTCCTGCTCGTCGCGACGGCGTTCGCGGCGACCGCGCTGCCGACCGTGCGCCGGGACACCGAACACGCAGAGGCAGGATGGGCGGCGCGGGGCCTGGACGGCGCCGTCGTCCCGGACCCGTGAGGCATGCCGAGGTGAGAGGCCGGAGCCGGCACCACCCCGCCTAGACTGACCCCCGGTGCAGCCCAACGAATCGCGGAGAGTGGACATGACGAGGTCGGTGATCGTGGGCGGAGCCCGCACCCCGATCGGCAAGTTCGGCGGCGCGTTCCGCGATCTGGCGGCCGTCGACCTCGGCGGGGTCGCGATCCGGGAGGCGATGCAACGCGCGGGCATCCAGGGCAGCGCGGTGGACTACGTGATCATGGGCCAGGTCCTGCAGGCCGGGACGGGGCAGATCACGGCGCGGCAGGCCGCGATCGCCGCCGGCATCCCGCAGGAGGTGCCGGCGCTGACGATCAACAAGGTGTGCCTGTCCGGGCTCAATGCGATCGCGCTTGCCGACCAGCTGATCCGCGCCGGCGAGGTGGAGACGGTCGTCGCCGGAGGCATGGAGTCGATGACGCAGGCCCCCTACCTGATGCCCAAGGCCCGGTTTGGCGCCCGCATGGGCAACACCGAGCTCGTCGACGCGATGGTCCACGACGGCCTCTGGTCGACGTTCACCGGCAACGAGATGGGCAAGGACTCGGACCAGGTGAGCCAGGAGCTCGAGATCTCTCGGGAGGAGCAGGACGCCTGGGCCGCGCGCTCGCACCAGCGCGCGGCGGCGGCGACGGCAGCCGGTCGGCTCGGCGAGGAGACGGTTGCGGTCGACGTTCCGCAGCGCCGCGGCGACCCGCTGCGAGTGACGGCCGACGAGGGGATCCGCGCCGACTCGACGCCGGAGGGCCTCGCCAAACTGCGCCCCGCGTTCCTGAAGGACGGCACCATCACCGCCGGCAACGCGTCGCAGATCTCGGACGGTGCGGCCGCCGTCGTCGTCATGTCGGTCGAGCGCGCCACCCACCTCGGACTGGAACCGCTCGCCGAGATCGTGAGCCACGGCATGAGTGCCGAGCGGTTCGCCTGGCTGCACACGGTCCCGGCGCTCGCGATCCGCCACGCAGCCGACAAGGCGAGCGTCGAGCCGCGCGACCTCGACCTGGTGGAGATCAACGAGGCGTTCGCCGCGGTCGCTCTGAACAGCACGCGCATGCTCGGCCTCGACGAGGAGCAGGTCAACGTGAACGGAGGCGCGGTCGCGCTCGGGCACCCGATCGGCGCGAGTGGCTGCCGGCTCGCGCTGACGGTCGCCTACGAGCTGCGCCGTCGCGGCGCGAAGCTGGGCGCGGCGGCGCTGTGCGGCGGCGGCGGCCAGGGCGACGCGCTGATCATCCGCAACCCCAGGGCGGCC
>JBAPVZ010000439.1:0-4267 GCA_049283435.1 Candidatus Dormiibacterota bacterium | reverse complement strand
ACCTGCTCGGTCTGCCGCTGCTGGTGACGTTCTTCCTGCTCAACCTGCGCCGCCGCTGGAGCACGGACCGGGGCGCCGGGACCGAGACCGTCGATCGCACGGCGCTGGCGGAGTGAGCTCGTGCCGGGGACAGCTCGCGTCGGCCCGGCACGCGCACCGACGCGAACGTGCGAGCATCAGTCGCATGACGGCGCGGGGGCGGAAGTGGCGGAGGATCGAGCGGCGGGCGGAGCGACGGATTGAGCTACGGATCGAGCGGTGGTGGGACCGGGCGCCATGAGCGGAGGCGCGACCCCGACGATCGTGCGCGCGAGCCGCATCGAGACGATGCACCCCGCCCCGGCGCCCGAGGCGCTGTGCCTGCTCGGTGGCCTCGTCGTCGCGACGGGTGCGACGAGTGCGCTGCGCGAGCGGTTCTCCGACGCCGAGGTCGTCGACTTCGGCGGGGCCACCTTGGTGCCCGGCTTCAACGACGCGCATCTCCATCTGATGATGACGGCGGAGGATCTCCTGCACATGGACCTGTCCGCCGCTGCGGTGCCCTCGCTCGCCGAGCTGCTGCGGCGCGTCCGGGAAGAGGCGACGCGTCAGGCGCCGGGCAGCTGGATCCGCGGCAGCCGCTACGACGACGCGAAGATGGCGGAGGGCCGCGTGCTCACCCGTTGGGATCTCGATGAGGTCGCGGCCGAGCACCCGGTGCTCGTCGTGCACGTCGCCGGCCACTGGGGCGTCGTGAACTCAGCCGCCCTGCGCGCGGCGGGCCTCGACGAGGCGAGCGCGGAGCCCCCCGGCGGCGCGTTCGGGCGCGACGCGGCCGGCCGCCTCGACGGACGGTTGATCGAGCAGGCCCTGTTCGACTTCGCGTATCCCTCGCTGTCGCCGACGGGCCGGAGCGTCGCCCCCGCGAGCAGCGACGAGGAGCGGCTCGGGGGGTTGCGCCGCGCCGTCGAGCGGTTCCACGCGGCCGGGCTCACGTCGGCGACCGACGCCATGATCGGGCCCGCCGACCTGACGCTGCTGCTGGAGGCCGAGCGACGCGGTGATTTGACCCTGCGCATGAACCTGCTCGTCGCGGCCGAGCATTACGAAGCTCTGCGGCGCGCCGGCCTGACCAGCCCGCTCGGCAGCGACCACCTGCGCGTCGCCGGCATCAAGACGTTCATCGACGGGGCGATCGGCGGGCGCACCTGTCTGCTGGACGAGCCGTTCGAGGGGACGAGCGACGACTTCGGCATCCAGACCCGGACGACGGACGAGCTGCGCGACGTGATCCGGCTCGGCCAGCGGGACGGCATGCCGGTCGGCGTCCACGCGAACGGCGACCGGGCGATTCGTACGATCCTCGGGCTCTTCGAGGAGGCGGAGCGGGAGCTGCCGCGTCCCGGGCTCCGCCACCGCATCGAGCACTGCAGCATCGTCGACGAGGAAATGTTGGGGCGCCTGCAGCGGCTGCGGACGATCGTGGTCCCGTTCGGCAGCTACGTGCACTATCACGGGGCGAAGCTGCTCGACTGGTACGGCGAGCGGCGGGTGCGCCGGATGTTCGCCCATCGCTGGTTCCTCGACGCCGGCGTGCTCGTCGCCGGCTCCTCCGACTATCCCTGCGGACCGTTCGAGCCGCTCCTGGCACTGCAGAGCTGCGTCACGCGGCGGGGCGCTGACGGCGCTCCGCTCGGCGAGAACCAGCGGATCACGCGACCCGAGGCGCTCGCGCTCTACACGACCGCCGCCGCCGCCTCGACCGGCCAGGCAGGACGGAAAGGCCAGCTCGTGCCCGGCCAGCTCGCCGACTTCGTCGTGCTCGACGACGACCCCCTCGGGGTCGAGCCCCGGACGCTCGGAGCGATCGCCGTGCGCGAGACGTGGGTCGGGGGACGGCGCGTCTGGGCTCGGGGCGCCCGCTCCGGAGCCGGGTTCTAGACTGGGGGCCTCATGCGCGAACGTCGTCGCTCGGGGCGGCTGCTCCTGCCGGCCACCGGGCCGGCCGCCGACCAGGCGCTCCTGCGCCACGTCGAGGATGGCGGGCACCACACCGACTCCTGGCGCGTCCTGCGCTTCATGTCCGAGTTCGTCGAGGGGTTCGACGCGCTCGGCGAGATCGGCGCTGCCGTCTCCTGTTTCGGATCGGCGCGGCTCGGCGCGGGCGATCCCATCTACGCGCACGCCCGGGAGATCGGAGGCGCGCTCGCCCGGCGCGGTGTCGCCGTCATCACCGGCGGCGGCCCCGGCGTCATGGAGGCGATCAACCGCGGCGCCCAGGAGGCGGGCGGGCTCAGCGTCGGCTGCAACATCGAGATGCCGCACGAGCAGTCGCTCAACGACTACGTCGACGTGGGCATCGAGTTCCGCTATTTCTTCGTGCGCAAGATGGTGTTCGTCAAGTACGCCCGCGGGTTCATCATCCTGCCCGGCGGGCTGGGCACGCTCGACGAGCTGTTCGAGGCGCTGACGCTCGCGCAGACGGGCAAGATCGAACAGTTCCCGATCGTCCTCTTCGGCACCGGATACTGGGGCGGCCTCATCGGCTGGCTGCGGGAGCAGGCCCTGGAGCGAGGGCTGATCTCGGCGAGCGACCTGGACCGGCTGACCGTGACCGACGACCCCGAAGAGGCGGCGGAGCGGGCGACCGCGCCCCCGCCGCCGGGCGCGGCCGAGCGAAGGTAGGGGAGCGTGGGAGATCCGGCCGGCGCACGGCAGGGGCGGCGCCCGGGCGACGTCCGGGTGGTCCTCCATCGGCGCGCCAAACTGCCGCGCACGCTCGGCACCGGGGCACTGTTCAGCGCCTGCTACGGGAACGTCGGCTCGAGCATCTACTACGGCCTCGGCGTCACCGCCGCGTTCGCGCTCGGCCTGACCCCGCTCGCGCTGCTCCTCGCCGGCGGCATCTTCGTGACGACCGCGCTCAGTTACGCCGAGGGGACCTCCGCGATGCCGCAGGCCGGCGGCAGCTCGAGCTTCGCGCGGCACGCGTTCAACGTGCCGATCGGATTCTTCGTCGGCTGGGTGCAGCTGCTCAACTACACGGCGACGGTCGCCATCTCCTCCTACACGGCGATCGCCTACCTCTCGATCCTCGGCGAATACGTGCCCGCCCTCTACGTCTTTGCGCTGCCGCTGCCGCACGTCGCCGCGACGATCGTCCTCGTCCTGCTCCTGATCGTGCTCAACATCGTCGGCATCCAGGAGTCGAGCCTGCTCAACCTGATCCTCTCGCTGCTCGACCTGGGTACCCAGCTGCTCCTCGTCGCGCTCGGCATCCTGCTCCTGATCAACATCCAGGTCCTGATCGACAACGTCCATCTCGGGGTGGCGCCGACCTGGGGGAACTTCCTGGCCGCGATCTCACTCGGCATGGTCACCTACACCGGGATCGAGACCATCTCGAACATGTCCGAGGAGGCGCGCAACCCGGGGAAGACGGTGCCGCGAGCGACGATCCTCGTCATCGTGGCCGTGCTCATCGTGTCCGCGTGCCTGCCGACGATCGGCGTCAGCGTCTTTCCGATCCATATCGATCCCACGACGCACCAGTGGGTGACCGAGCTGGGGAGCGCGCGCTGGCGAAACGACCCCGTTTCGGGCATCGTCGGCAAGTTCCAGCCGCCGTGGCTCGCTCACGTGGCCGGCGTCTGGATCTCCATCCTCGCCTTCACGATCCTCGTCATCGGCAGCAACGCGGGGCTGATCGGGATCTCCCGGCTCAGCTACTCGCTGGCCTCCCACGATCTCTTCCCCAAGCCCTTCGCGAAGCTCCACCCCCGTTTCAAGACTCCTTACGTCGCGATCTTCGTGTTCGGGCTCGCCGCCTGCCTGCTCGTCTCCAGCAACCAGATCGAGCAGATGGCGGCCGTCTATTCGCTCGCCGCCACGTTCGCGTTCTGTGTCGCGCATTTCGCGGTGATGCGCCTGCGGTACGTCCAGCCCGATCTGCGCCGCCCGTTCCGGATGCCGATCAACGTCCGCTTCGGTCGCTCCTCGATCCCCGTCCTCTCGGTGATCGGTGCGCTCGCGATCGGCGCCGTGTTCACGCAGCTGATGTTCCAGGACGTCGAGCATTCGAGCCTGATCTTCATCGCCTGGCTCAGCCTCGGCGTGATCGCCTGGATCGCCTACCGGCGCTACCGGAAGGCGCCGCTCTGGGAGCCGCTCGAGATGCCGCCGACGGCTCGGCAGGCGATCGCGGCCCCGATCCCGGCCGCTCCCCGGGAAGCACGCATCCGCGTCGGCCGGACCGGGCGGCCGGGCGTCGCCGCCGCCACCCAACCGG
>JBAPVZ010000438.1:0-4719 GCA_049283435.1 Candidatus Dormiibacterota bacterium | reverse complement strand
GCCGGAGGGGGAGCAAGGCGGCCGCGGCTACCGGCGGCGCTCGCCCCAGCTCGGCGGCCGTCCGGACGGCGGCGCACCGCTCGAGGGTCCGGGCGGGGATGAGCCGGGTCTGCCCGGAGGGGGCCGGCCCGGGCTCCCGGGCGAGAACCAGCCCGGGCTCCCCGGCGACAGCCAGCGCGGCCTCCCCGGTAGCCGGCAGCGAGGGCTTCCGGGGAGCGAGGAGGGTGGCGGCCGCTCTCCTCGCCGCGGGCCCAGCTGGCTGCCACCGGGCCCCGACGATCCCGACGACGATCCGTTCTCCAGCCCGCCGCGGCGGTGAGGTGACACGGGCGGCGCGCGCCCGCCGGCCGCCGCTCGAGCGGCGGCCGGGTTCGACGTCCGCCAGGCCCCGCCCGCTATCGCTCCAGGTGCCGATGCAGACCGAGCAGCGAGCAGCCAGCGCCGAGCACGATGCCGACCAGGAGCAGGCCGATCGCCGTCAGCGCGACCGCCTCGCCGTTCACGCCCGGTGCGAGCAGCTGCGTCTGGGTCGCCGCACCCCGCAGCGCCGCCTCGCCGGCGATCCCGACCACGATGCCGGCGGCGACGCCCGCGATCGCTCCGGTGAGCGCGCCTTCGATGAGGAACGGGCCCCGCACCATCCAGCGCCGGGCCCCGACCAGCTGCATCACGCGCACTTCGTCGCGACGGGCGAAGATCGCGGACTTGATGCTGTTCTGGGTCACCGCCACTGCGATCAGTGCGAGCAGCAGCAGGAACGCGCCGCCTGCGATCGCGAACCAGGTCAGGCCGGTCACGACGCGCTGGTACGCACCCGAGTCGTAGGACGTCGGCAGATCGGGGTCGACGGCCGGCGAGCGCGCGGCGAGCCGGGCGACCGCACCGACGTCCTGCAGGCGTTTCACCTGCACGTCGAAGCTGGCGGGGAACGGGTTGGAGCCGGAGGCGCCGGCGATGCCGCCGAGGCCGGGTCGCTGCCGCGCCCGCCGCAGCGCCTCCTGCTTGCTCGTATAGCCGACCTGCGCGACGGCCGGATCCTGCGCGAGCGTCCGCTGCAGCGCCTGCACCTGACCGCTCGGCGCGCCATCCCGCAGGTAGACGTGAAGCACGGCCGCGCTCTGCGCCTGCTGGACGGCGACGCTCCGCAGGGCCAGGCCGGCGAGCGCGACGACGCCGGTGAACAGCAGCAGCAGCGCGAGCGAACCGATCGCGGGCGACGTCGCGGAGAGGTTGCGACCCCAGTTGCGGAACGCACCGCCGAGCAGGAAGCGGATCGCGTTGCGCAGCACGGTGCCGCGGGGCCGGTGCTGCGGGACGCTCATCGACGTGCGCCGGGGAGTCGCCCGGGCGCGGCCGGGGGCAGCGCCGGTGCCGTCCGGCGGCGATCGTGCTCGGCAACGAGTCGCCCGTCCTCCAGCACGAGGACGCGACGGCCGAGGCGGCGGACCGCGTCCTCGTTGTGGGTGACGACGAGCACGGCACTGCCGAGTGCGGCGACGCGGGCGAGCAGCGCCATGATCCCCATCGCCGTCGGACCGTCGAGATTTCCCGTCGGCTCGTCGGCGAGCAGCAGCTGCGGACCGCCGACCAGCGCCCTCGCGATCGCGACCCGCTGCTGCTCGCCGCCCGACAGCTCGGACGGGAAGGCGCGCTCGACGCCGCGCAGGCCGACCAGCTCCAGCGTGCGCGACGACCGCTCCATCGCCTCCCGATCGCCGACGCCGAGATCGGCGACCTGGGCCGCGAACGCGACGTTCTCGACCGCGGTCAGGCGCGGCAGCAGCTTGTAGTCCTGGAAGACGGTGCCGACCCGTCGCCGCAGCGCCGGGACCCGGCCGGCACGCAGCCGATGAACCGGCAGGCCGCCGACCCAGATCTCCCCCTCCGTCGCCCGCACCTCGCGGTTGATGAGCCGCAGCAGCGTCGATTTGCCGGCCCCGCTCTGCCCGACGACGAAGAGCAGCTCGCCGCGGAGGACGACGAGGTCGACGCCGGACAGCGCCAGGTGCTCGCCGTAGCGCTTGGAGACCCAGCGCAGGCGCACGATCGGCGTGCTCGCCCGGTCCTCCATCGCCACCGCCATGTCGCCCACGTTGAGTTCAACGTACGCGGGGCCATGGCGGGTCGCCGGGCGCCTCCACGAATCGTGGGATCAGCCGGTGTGCGTCCGCAGCTCGACGCGCCTGATCTTGCCGCTGATCGTCTTCGGCAGGTCGGAGACGAACTCGATCTCGCGAGGATACTTGTAGGGCGCGGTCTGACCCCGGACGAACGCCTGCAGCTCCTCGACGAGCACCGGGCTCCCCTCGAAGCCGGGCGCGAGCACGCAGAACGCCTTCACGATCGTGCCCCGCAGAGGATCCGCCTTCGCGACGACCGCCGACTCGGCGACCGCCGCGTGTCCCAGGAGGGCGCTCTCGACCTCGAACGGCCCGATGCGGTAGCCGGCGGAGATGATCACGTCGTCCGAGCGGCCGACGAACCAGAGATAGCCGTCGTCGTCGCGGACGGCCCGATCGCCGGTGACGTACCAGCCGCCGCGCCGGGCGGCCCGGGTCGCCGCCTCGTTGTGCCAGTACTCCCGGAAGATGCCGGGCGGGCGCACCGGCTCGACCTCGACCGCGATGTCGCCCTCCTCGCCGACCGGCACCTCCTCGCCGCCGTCGTCGATCACGGCGACCCGAAAACCGGGCATCGGCCGGCCCATCGAGCCCGGCCGAACCTCCAATCCCGGCGGGTTGCCGCACAGGAGCACGGTCTCGGTCTGGCCGTAGCCGTCGCGAATCGTGAGCCCGGTGCCGCGCTCCCAGGCCGCGATCACCTCGGGATTGAGCGGCTCACCGGCCCCCACGCACCAGCGCAGCGCGCTCGGCCGGCGGCGTTCCAGGTCCTCGAGCACGAGCATGCGGTAGGCGGTCGGCGGCGCGCAGAACGTCGTGATCGGATAGCGCTCGAGCAGGTCGAGCGTGTCGCTCGCCGAGAACCGGCCCCGCTGGTCCTGCTGGAAGAGTGCCGCACCCTGGTTCCAGGGTCCGTACAGGGAGGACCAGGCAGCCTTCGCCCAGCCCGTCTCGGCGAGGTTGAGGTGCAGGTCCCGCGGACCGAGGTCGAGCCAGTAGCGGCCGGTAACCTGATGGCCGATCGGATAGCTGTGGGTGTGCAGCACCATCTTCGGGTTGCCGACGGTGCCGGACGTGAAGTAGACGAGGGCGGGGTCGGTGCTCAGCGTGTCGACGGGACGTGGCGCCTCCTCGGTGCGCGCCATCGCCGGCTCGTATTCCAGCCAGCCGTCGGAGGGTGGCTCCCCGACGCAGACGAGCAGGCGCAGCGGCGGCCCGTCGGCGCGCACCTGGTCGACCTTGGCGGCATTCTCCGGGTCGGCGACGTAGGCCGTCCCCTCGGCGAGCGTCGTCCGGAACCGAATGTCCTTCGGCGTCAGCAGGATGGTGCTGGGTACCGGCACCGCGCCGGCCAGCGTGCAGCCGAGCATCACCTCCCACCACGCGGGCACCCGCGGGAGCTGCAGCATGACGCGGTCGCCGGGCGCGATCCCGTGGTCCTGGAGCAGGCGAGCGAACCGACGCGCCCGCTGGTAGAAGTCACGGAAGGTGAGCCGCCGCTCCTCGCCCGCGTCGCCGACCCAGAGCATCGCGAGCTGGTCCGGGTCCTCCGCCCAGCGCCCGATCACGTCCCGGGTGAAGTTGTAACGCTCGGGCACGTGCCAGGCGAAGCCGCCGGATGGACCCGCCGCGGCATCGGTCTCCAGATTCCCCACGCCTCAACCTCCTTCAGCCGGTGCGCTCCGGTCACCCGCGCCACCCGCGCGGCCGGGCAGCTCGATCTCGGCGGTGCCGGCGGTCGTCCTCGTCCCCGCGTCGTCCTCGATCCAGAGGTCCACCCGCGCGACGCCGTCCGCGATCGACGTCACCTCGCCATGGCAGGCGAGCTCGTGGTCGACGAGGTCGAGGCCGCGATACCGCACCTCGAGCGAGCGCAGCCTGACGTCGGGCCCCAGCGAGGTGGCGAGCCGGCCCAGATACGCGGCCTTCAACAGCCCATGGACGATCACGCCCGGCAACCCGGTCGCCCGCGCGGTCGCATCGTCGTAATGGATCTCGTAGAAGTCGCCCGACGCACCGGCGTACTGCACGAGCCGGCGGCGTGTCGTGCGCTCCTCGAGCGGCCCGATGCGCTGGCCGACCTGCGGCGTCATCGACGAATCCTGGTGCCGAGTTGACGGACGCAGTCCGCCCCGTCCTCGACCCGGATGAGCCGCGTCTCGACGGTCATCAGAAGCAGATCCCCGGTACGGCCGTGCTTGATCTCCGCGTCGACCAGCCGCCGCCGAGCGTGCAGGCGGTCGCCGATCCGGATCGGCTCCCCATACTCGAATCGATCACCGCCGTTGAGCCACCCGGTGCCGAAGCGGAGCGCGTCCGGGAGGTCGACCAGGTCCTCGACGAGCGCGACCGCGAACGTCGGCGGAGCCTCGGCCAGCCAGCGCGGGTTGTCGTCCCCGATGGCGGCGCAGAAACGGCGCACGTGGCCCGCCTCCACCGTCACCTCGCCGAGGTCCTGCTCGACACCGATGTGCGCCCGGATCGCCCGCAGGACGGCGCCGCTCACGCCGGCTCCCGGATCTGCGATCTCGCGCGTCACGGTTGACACCGTAGCACCGAGGGGTAGACATCGACACATGAGCTCAGCGATCTTCTGCAC
>JBAPVZ010000437.1:0-2053 GCA_049283435.1 Candidatus Dormiibacterota bacterium | reverse complement strand
ATCAGGTCGAGGGAGGATCTCGATCGTCGCGCCCTCGTTGACGAGCCCCGCCGTCCCGACCAGTTCCCGAGCGCGCGCCGGCGGGACCGTCGCGATCTGCGAGCAGGTCTCGGTGAGGCCGTAGCTCGGTGCGATCGGCAGCCCGAGTTCGATCCAGTCCTCGAGCTCCCGGCGCGGCGCCGGCGCCCCGCCGAGCAGGATCGCCCGCAGCCCGCGCAGCGCGTCAGTGCCGCCGGCGCTGACGAGCCGGGCGACCATCGTCGGCACCGCCGAGACCAGCGTCGGACGGTAGCGCTCGATCGCCTGCAGCACGGTCGCTTCCTCGAAGTGGGGGAGGGCGATCAGCGGCTGTCCGTCGAGCGCACTGCGCAGGAACAGGGCGAGCCCGCCGACGTGGTGCGGCTGCAGCATCAGGAGCCAGCGGTCGCACTCGGACGTGGCCAGGCTGCGCCGGCAGCCGACCGCCGACGCGACATGGTTCGCCAGCGTCTGGCGAACCCCCTTCGGCGCCCCGGTCGTCCCCGACGTGTAGAGGACGACGGCGTCGCCGTCCTCGCCGCGCGCGGCGTTCGGCAGCAGTGCCACGTTCGCGTCCTCGACGATGGCCCGAGGCCGGGCGTCGGCGAGCACCCGCTGCCGTTCGGAGGCCGGCGCCCGCGACGGCAGGGGTACGATCGCACAGCCGAGCCGGAGGCAGCCGAAGAGCAGCGCCGCAAACCGGACGCCGGCCGGCTCCACGACTGCGACGCGATCCCCCGGGCGCACGCCCTCGGCGCGCAGCCGCCGCATCCACGTGTGGGCGAGGTCGTCGAGCGTGAACCAGTTCGCTCGCAGACCCGACAGCACCTCGACGATCGCAGGTCGCTGCGGGTGGCGGACCGCGATCTCTCGGAGGAGGTCCTGCACGGCTACAATGATCCCATCTTCGAGCGAGGACTCTAGGAGTGATGACTTGAACGATTGGATGGCAGGCGGTGCCTGACCATTGACCGAGGTCACGAATCCCTTGCCAGGTGAGTGAGTCGCCGCCCCGTCCCCGCCGAGCGCGAGTCTGGTGGCTGGCCTCGCGTCCGGCGACGCTCGCGGCGTCCGTGTCGCCGGTTCTCGTCGGCACCGCGATCGCCTATCACGAGGGGGCGCACCGGCCGCTCGCGACACTGGGTGCGCTCGTCGTCGCGATCGCGATGCAGGTCGGTGTCAATTTCGCGAACGACTATGCCGACTTCAAGAAGGGTGCCGACACGCCCGCTCGCATCGGACCGCTGCGGGCCGCCAGCTCCGGCGTCGTGCCGCCGCGCCAGGTCCAGATCGCGGCCTTCGCTGCCTTCGGCGTCGCCGGCCTCGCCGGACTCGCCCTGAGCCTCGCCACCGATTGGCGCCTGCTCGTCGTCGGTGTGCTCGCCGTCCTCGCCGCGTACTTCTACACGGGTGGCCCGAAGCCGTACGGCTATCTCGGGCTCGGCGAGGTCTTCGTCTTCGCGTTCTTCGGCCTCTTCGCGACCGTCGGCACCACGTATGTGGAGACGCTGCACCTCCCGCTCGCCGCCTGGCTGCTCGGCAGCGCGACCGGCTTTCTCGCCTGTGCCGTCCTTGCCGTCAACAACCTGCGCGACATCGATACCGACCGCAGCGTCGGCAAGATGACGCTGACGGTGCGGATCGGGCGCTCCGCGACGCGCTGGCTCGTGGTCGCGCTCTACGTCGCCGCCCTGGTGCTCGTCGTGCTCGCGTCCCGGTTCGCCGGGGTGCCGGCCCTCACCGTCCTCGCGATCGCGATCGCGCCGTTCGCGCTGGCCATGGTCGGGCAGCTGACCTCGCGAGAAGGCCCCGTTCTCGTCGCCGCGCTCAAGCGATCGGCCGAGCTGGAGCTGTGGTTCGCGCTGCTCTGGACGGCCGGCGTCGTCTTCGGCCTGGCATGAGGTCAGCGCGCGGTGAGGTGGCGCTGCAGGAGGGCGGCGACCCGCTCCGGCTGCTCCAGGTGCGCCGCATGACCGGCGCCGGGCACCAGCCCGACCGTGCCCACGCCGCTGCGCAGCGACGCACGCAGCCGGGT
>JBAPVZ010000436.1:0-3960 GCA_049283435.1 Candidatus Dormiibacterota bacterium | reverse complement strand
CGTTGATCCTCGCCCGTCTGCCGGCGACGCTGCTGCTGATGGGCACCTCGCTCGCGATCTCGACGCCCGTGGGCGCCTGGGTCGGGACGTGGGCGGCGGTCCAGCGGCGATCGCTGCGCTGGAACGTGATCACGATGCTTTCCGTCGTCGGCTTCAGCATCCCCGCGTTCTGGCTCGGCCAGGTGCTGATCCTGCTTTTCGGTGTCGAGCTCGGCTGGTTCCCGATCCTGGGCATGACCTCGCTGAGCCAGTCCGGCGGTGTCGTCGTGCAGTGGGGCCAGATCGTCTGGCATCTCGTTCTGCCCGTGTGCACGCTCAGCGTGTTCGAGATCGCGCTGATCTCGCGGCTCACCCGAGCCTCGATGCTCGAGGTCTTGGAGCAGGACTTCATGCTCGCGGCCCGCGGCAAGGGCTTGCGCTGGCGCCGTGTCGTGTACCACCACGGGCTTCGCAACGCGCTGCTGCCGGTCGTCACCGTCTTCGGGCTCGAGCTCGGTTCGCTCGTCGCCGGGTTCGTCGTCGTCGAGACCGTCTTCAGTTGGCCCGGGCTTGGCAGCCTGACGTTTCAGGCGATCACCGCGCGGGACTACCCGGTCATCACGGGGCTGTTCATCATCGTCTCGATCTCGGTCATCGTCGCGAACCTCCTCACCGATGCGCTCTACGTCGTCATCGACCCTCGGATCCGCTATGGCTGACGCGATTCTCGCGCCGGAGGTAGAGGCTCGGCCTCGCCGCCAGGCGCTGCGGACCTTCCTCGCCAACCGCCCGGCGGCGATCGGCGCTGTCGTCGCGCTCGTCATCGTTCTGGTGGCGATCCTGGCCCCGTTGCTGACGCCCTACCAGCCGCTGCGTGAGGCGGGGAAGCCGCTGACCGCCCCCAGCCTGGGCCATCCATTCGGGACCGACGACCTCGCTCGCGATGTGCTGTCCGAGGTGCTGTACGGCGCGCGCGCGTCCCTCGTCATCGGCTTCACCGCCTCGGTCATCGCCACCGTCGTCGGGGTCGCCGTCGGCGCTGTCGCCGGCTTCTTCGGAGGTCTCGTCGACGAGGCGCTGATGCGCTGTACTGAGGTCTTCCAGATCATCCCCCGGATCTTCCTCGTGATCCTCCTCGTCGCGCTCTTCGGGCAGAACCTGCTCGTCACGACGATCTCGATCGGGATCTTGAGCTGGCCGCCGATCGCACGTGTCCTGCGCGCCGAGTTTCTCTCCCGGCGCGAGGCGGAGTACGTGCTCGCCGCCCGGGTGATCGGTGCCTCCAAGCTCCACCTCATCGTCCGCGAGGTGCTGCCGAACGCGATCGGCCCGGTGATCGTCATCGCGTCGCTCAACGTCGGCAACGCCATCCTGCTCGACGCGAGCCTGGCCTTTCTCGGGCTTTCCGATCCGAACCTCCCGAGCCTCGGCCGCATGCTGCAGTCGGCACTGACCCTGATCCAATCCGCATGGTGGGTCGGCGTCTTCCCGGGCGCCGTCGTCGCCTTGCTCGTGCTCGCGACGAACCTGATCGGCGACGGCATCAGCGACGTTCTGAACCCCAGGCTCCACCGATGATCGCGCCGCTTCTCGAGGTGGAGGGCCTCTGCGTGACGTACGGGATGCTGCGCGCCGCTCAGGATGTGTCGCTCCGCGTCGGCGCCCGGGAGCGGGTCGGGATTGTCGGGGAATCCGGCAGCGGCAAGTCGACCGTCGCGTTCGCGATCGCCGGCCTGCTGCGCCCGCCCGGCTCCGTCACAGCGGGTGGCGTGCGGTTCGGCGGTAACCCGCTGCTTGGCCGCTCGGAGCGAGACGTCAACGAGGTGCGGGGAAGCCGGCTCGGGCTCGTCTACCAGGATCCGTTCACGGTCCTCGATCCGGTCATGCGCGCCGGAGACCAGGTTGCCGAGGTGCTCTGGGCTCACGCCGGCGCCGCGCGTTCAGAGGGGCGGCGGCGCGCGGCGGCGCTGCTCGACCGGCTCGGCCTTCGTCCCGGAGAAGCATTCGCGACGAGGTTCCCGCACCAGCTGTCGGGTGGGCAGCGGCAGCGCGTCGCGATCGCCATGGCGGTGGTCAGCGAGCCTCAGCTGCTGATCGCCGACGAGCCGACGACCGCGCTCGACGTCACCGTCCAGGCACAGATACTGCGGTTGTTGCTCGGGATTGTTCGCGATCTCGGCTCGTCGCTCATCCTGATCACGCACGACCTCGCGGTCGTGCGCGCGCTGTGCACCCGCGTCTACGTCATGTACGCCGGCCGCGTCGTCGAGGAGGGCCCGGTCGACGCCGTGCTGGCGCAGCCCGAGCACCCCTACACGCGGGCCCTGCTGGAGGCGAGCCGGCGCCCGGTTTCGACCACCGAGCCGTTCTCGACGATTCCCGGCTCGCCGCCCGATCTCCGGCAGCAGCTCAGCGGGTGCCCGTTCGCTCCCAGGTGCCCGGCGCGGATGGACCGGTGCGCCGAGGCCCCCGAGCTGCTCCCGGTCGACCCCGACCGGCAAGTGGCCTGCTGGCTGAGGACACCGGCGACATGACGATGCTCGAGTTCGCCGCTGTCTCGCATGAGTATCCCGTCTCGGCCGGGGCCTCGCTGGGGCGCCCGGCGTTCCGGGCGCTCGACGACGTCTCGTTCGGGATCGGCCCTGGCGAGAGTCTCGGCCTGGTCGGCGAAAGCGGGTCTGGCAAGAGCACGATCGCTCGCCTCGCGGTCGGGCTGCTGCAGGCGACTCAGGGCACGATCACGCTCGGCGGCAAGCCGCTCCAGCACCTTCGCGGACGCATGCTGCGCGAGGCGCGCCGAAGCGTGGGCTTCGTCTTCCAGGACCCGTATGCATCGCTCAACCCGCGGCAGCAGATCGGCACCGCATTGGAGCTCCCGCTCCGCGTGCACACCTCTGAGCGGTCGACGGCCATTCGCCGGCGCGTGCTCGAGCTGCTGGACCGGGTCGGTCTCACGCCGGCGGATCACTACCTGTATCGGTTCCCGCACCAGCTGTCGGGCGGCCAGCGGCAGCGAGTGGCGATCGCCCGTGCGATCGCGCTGCGCCCACGCCTCGTCATCGCCGACGAGCCGGTCGCGTCGCTCGACGTGTCGATCGCGGGTCAGATCCTGAATCTCCTTCGTGAGGTCAGCCGCGAGCTCGGCTCGAGCCTGCTCTTCATCAGTCACGATCTCGGTCTCGTCCGCGCGATGTGCGAGCGCACGATCGTGCTCAGTGGCGGCCGGCTCGTCGAAGCCGGACCGACCATGGACGTTCTCTCGGCACCGGTCCATCCCTACACGCAACTGCTGCTCGCGAGCATGCCGGAGACCCTGCAGTTGAACGCGATCGATCCTGCCGAGCCGGTCCGCGAGGACGCCGCGGAGGCCTGCCCGTTTCTTGCTCGCTGCCGCTACGCAACCGACCGCTGCCGAGCCATGCCGCCGCCGCAGACCGTCGGCGCGGCGCACACGGTGCGTTGCTGGCTCACCGAGGCAGACGAGCCCGCGGCCGGCTGGCTCGCCGCCGGCGGGCGCGGTGCCACCGGCGTCATACAGAGAGGAGTGGAATGTGACCGAACGCCCTGACGCCGAGGTCGAGGCGCGTGCCGCCCGGCTGCTCGATTACAGCGTCGGCGAGAACCTGGACCACCTGGCGACGCTCGACCTGCACGGCGACGACCTGGTCGGTGCGCTCTATCGCGCCGCCCGGCACCTGCATGGGGACCCCCTGGCGCTGGGCGCGGCGCGGGCACTGCGGTCTCGGCTGTACGCCGGCGACCGCGTGCTGCTGGTGACCGGCTTCCTGGCTCCGCTGCCCGAAACCGACGGACTGATCGGGGCCGCCGTGCTCGCGCTCGCGCTCGAGCGTGCCCTCGGTGTCCAGCCGATCTTCGTCGCCGAGGGCGAGGTCCTCGTGCCGGTGCGAGCCGCGCTGCGAGCCGCAGGCCTCAACCCCGGCTCGGTCCTCGACACGGACGAGATCCCGCACGCTGCGGTGC
>JBAPVZ010000435.1:0-6151 GCA_049283435.1 Candidatus Dormiibacterota bacterium | reverse complement strand
GGCCCAGACACTGCGACGTCCTTGGCGTGCAGGGGATTACGTGCGGTCTGAGGAGATCGAACGCGTAGTCGTTGTCGTTGTCTGGATGGCGCACCACAGGTGCACCGCGTCTCGGGTGCCGCTCAGGTGCTCGGAGGGCGCGTATGTCCGGTTCCTCGTTCCCTGGTACCCGAACGGTTGTGGGAAACGCGTCGATGCGTGCTAGATTGCGGGCTGAGAGGAGTTCCGGTTGGGAGGTGCGAACGTGTAGAGGGACGCGGCAGCACCGTCTCCTGGGCCCGGCCGGTGCAGGACCAGAGGTCGCGATGGTTCCGCTGGCAGCCGGCTGGCATGGGATCGGTCAGTTGTCTCCAGCTGCCCGGTTGGGCGCCCTGGCCTTCATCGTGGTGATCGCACTGTGCGGGATCTGGCTCGCGAGCCGGGTCGGCCGCAGCTGAGGGCCAATCGAAGCCGGCACGCTCAAAGGCAAGCTGAAAAAGCAAGGGAAAAGGGAGGGACAGGACACCAGATGGCAGACGTATCCGTGGGCGGCTCTGGCCCGCCGCGGCTCAAGCAATTGCGCAAAGGCGTCCTTTCGGTGCCGGACGTCGTGTTCACCGCGGTGGCGACGCAGGCCCCGGGTGGCGCGGTCGCGCTCAACTTCTTCTTCGCGGTGCTGTTCGCGGGCTCGGGCTTCCCGCTCGCGATGCTCATCTCGCTTCTTGCAACGCTGTTCCTGGCCGGCACGCTGACGCAGTTCTCGAAACATGTCAGCTCCTCGGCTGGTTTCGGCGTCTTCGTGTCGCGTGGTCTGGGGCCCCGAGCAGGGTTCTTCACCTCCTGGTGTGCCCTCTTCTACGGCCTGCTCTTCCCAGCCGAGGTCGTCGTCCTCATCTCCCAGGTCTTCACCAGCCTGGTCGACCCGGTGATCCACGTCAACATCCCCTGGCAGGCGATCGACATCCTGCTCATCGTGATCATCTGGTACACGGCCTACACCGGGATCAAGCGGTCGGCTCGCGTGGCGATCGTGACCGGGCTCATCGAGATCGTGATCTTCGTCACGCTGGCGATCCTGCTCGTCGTCCGGGCCGGCGGGCACAACAGCCTGGTCCCCTTCACGCCGACCACGGGACTGTTCGGGCTGACCTGGGGCCTCATCTACGGCTTCCTCTCCTTCACCGGCTTCGAGTCGGTCGCATCCCTCGCCGAGGAGACGAACAACCCGAAAAAGAACATCGGGCGCTCGGCCCTGTTCGCGCTGATCGCGATCGGGGTCTTCTATGTCTTCCTCGCCTACGCCGGCGTCGTCGGCTGGGGCTTGAACAAGCTGCAGGGCACGGGCCCGGCGTTCTTCGCCAACAACTCCTTCGCCTATGGCGTGCTCGCCTCACGAATCTGGGCGCCGTTCCAGTGGATCATCCTGCTCGCCGTCATCAACAGCGTCATCTCCTGCTCGCTCTCGGCGCTCAACTTCGCCGCGCGCTATCTCTTCTCGCTGGGGCGCCTGGACCTGCTGCCGAGCCGCCTCGGCGACGTGCATCCGCGCCACGGCACCCCGAGCAAGTCGATCCACCTGATGGCGATCGTCACGCTCGTCCTCTCGGTCGGCCTGGGCACGTGGTGGAGCCCGACTTTGGCCTTCGGGTTCCTCGCCACCGCGTTCACCTACGGGTGGATCCTGATGTTCGGCATGGCCAACATCGCGCTGCCGTTCTTCTATCTGAAGGAGCATCGGGAAGAGTTCAACCCGCTGCGCCACGTCGTCTTCCCCGCCGTCGGGACGCTGGCCTTGATCCCGGCGCTGGCCTCGCCACTGCTGCCGTTCCTGCCGGCGTTCAAGGCCGCCGGTCCGGTCTCGCCGCAGCTGGTGGCGACGGTGCCGCTGACGGTGCTGTGGGCGATTTTCGGAATCGTCCTGGCCGTCACCATGAACAAGCAGCGCGTGAAGAGGGCGGCCCTGCTCGGCGTGGACGAGGATGCCCGAGCGCCGTTGCACACCGTTGCCCCCGAGTGAGGGCACGTCCGCTACCCGGACAAGGAGCAATGCCATGAAGCTGCAATCCGCCGTCGCGGCGGTCGACCATCCGCTCGCCATGCTGACCGCCGCCGAGGTCCAGGCGGCGGTCGCCATCCTCCGTCGCGAGGGGCACCTCGAGGGGTCGACCCGGGTGCACAGCATGGTGCTGAGAGAGCCCCCGAAGGAGACCGTGCTCGAGTTCGAGCCCGGCCACCACTTCGATCGCGAGGTCGCGGTCGTGCTGCACGACCGTGCGAGGCGGGTCGCCTTCGAGGCGCTGGTCTCGGTCACCGGCGACGAGATCCGCTCCTGGCGCGAGAGGACCGACGTCCAGCCGCCGATCACGATGGAAGAGCTCGACGGCTGCGAGCGGGCGATCAAGGCGAACGAGGAATGGCAGGCGGCGATGCGGCGGCGCGGATTCACCGACTTCGAGCTGGCGCAGGTCGACCCCTGGCCGACGGGCTGGTTCGGCCCCGAGGACGACCCGGCCCGGGCGCGCACGATGCGCGGGCTGACCTGGGTCCGCCGCCGCGACGCCGACGAGAACGGCTACGCTCGACCGGTCGAGAACCTGGTCGTGCTCTTCGACCTCGACGCGATGCGGGTTCTGCGCGTGGAGGACGGGCCGGCCGTCAAGATCCCGGAGCGGTCGGGCAACTATTCGGTCGCCGACCTGGCCGACCCCGCCAACTATCCGCACGTACCGGACGGCGTCCGCACCGACCTGCGCCCGCTCGACATCGTGCAGTCGGAGGGGCCCAGCTTCACGATCGACGGCAACCTCGTCGAGTGGCAGAGATGGCGGCTCAGGGTGGGTTTCACGCAGCGCGAGGGTCTCGTGCTCCACACCGTCGAGTACCGCGATCAAGAGCGGTGGCGACCGATCGTCTACCGCGCCTCGCTGTCCGAGATGTACATCCCCTACGGCGACCCCGGCCAGAGTCAGTACCGCAAGAACGTCTTCGACATGGGCGAGTTCGGGCTGGGTATGTGGACGAACTCCCTGGAGCTCGGCTGCGACTGCCTCGGCGAAGTCCGCTACCTGGACGGCCTGATCGTGAGCTCGGCGGGGGAGCCGGCCCCGATCAAGAACGCGATCTGCCTGCACGAGGAGGACGCCGGCCTCCTCTGGAAGCACTTCGACTTCCGCACCGGGCGCGCAGAGGTGCGGCGCGCGCGGCGGCTCGTGGTCTCCACGATCGCGACCGTCGGGAACTATGAGTACGGCTTCTACTGGTACCTCAACCAGGACGGCTCGATCGAGTACCAGGTAAAGCTCACGGGCGTCATGTCCAACGGTGCGGTCGACGACGGTGTCCGGCCCAGCCACGGCACGGTGGTCGCGCCGAACGTGTACGGGCCCAATCACCAGCACTTCTTCAACGTGCGTCTCGACATGATGGTCGACGGCCTCCGGAACTCGGTCTCCGAGGTGAATGGCGTCGCCGACCCGGCCGGGCCCGAGAACCCCTCGGGCGGGTGCTGGCGTGCGGTGCAGACGCTGCTGGAACGCGAATCGGATGCCCAGCGGCTCGTCAACCCGCTTTCCGGGCGCTACTGGCGCATCGCCAATCCCGGCGTTCGCAACGGCCTTGGAGACGAGGCCGCCTACAAGCTGCTGCCCGGGGAGAACGTCGGTCACTTCTTCCACCCGGGCGCGTCCGGGTTGCAGCGGGCCGGGTATATCGCCAAGCACGTCTGGGTGACCCCGTTCGATCCCGACCAGATGCACGCGGCCGGCGCCTACCCCAATCAGAGCCCGGGCGGCGACGGGCTGCCCGCCTGGACCAGCGCCGACCGCACGATCGCCGATACCGACCTCGTGGTCTGGTACACCTTCGGCGCACACCACGTCGTCCGACCCGAGGACTGGCCAGTGATGCCCGTGACGCAGGTCGGCTTCATGCTGAAGCCGTCCGGTTTCTTCGACCACAATCCGGCGATCGACGTCCCGCCGCCGGCCGCCTGTCATCAAGACGGTGCTCAGCCTGCGGGCCCGAGCGCATGAGGATTGACACGAGAGGGCAGGAGTCGCTCCGCTGATGGCCGAAGGGACAATCGCCGTCACCGGTGGGCGGGTCTGGTACGAGCGCATCGGGGAGGGGGACCGGCTCCCTCTCCTCGTGCTGCACGGGGGCCCTGGGTTCACGCACGAGTACGTGCGAACGCTGGAGGCGCTCGCCGACGAGCGCCCGGTCGTGTTCTACGACCAGCTCGGATGCGGCCGTTCGGAACGCCCGAATGATGTGTCGCTCTGGACGGTGGAGCGCTCCGTCGCCGAATTGAGGCAGGTCCGCGACGCGCTGGGGCTGGACGGCGTGCACCTGCTCGGCCAGTCGTGGGGGACGATGCTCGCGACCGAGTATCTCCTGGGCCGACCCGGGGGCGTGCGCAGTGTGATCTTCGCGAGCCCCTGCATCAGCGCGCCGCGGTGGATGGCCGACGCCGCCCGGTTGCTGGATGGTTTCCCGGCGGAGTTCCGCCGGCTCATCGAACGCCACGAGGCAGCCGGCCACACCTCCTGCCCCGAATATCAGGCGGCGATCCTGGCCTACTACCGCCGCCATGTCTGCCGGCTCGATCCCTGGCCGGAGCCGGTGGAGCGCTCGTTCGCCGGCGCCGGCATGTCCGTCTACGAGGCGATGTGGGGTCCGAGCGAGTGGACGGTGTCGGGGGTGCTGCGCGCGTTCGATCGCAGCGGCCGGCTCGGGGAACTCGATCTACCCGCGCTCTACACCTGCGGGCGATACGACGAGGCAACGCCGGAGACAGTCGAGTTCTACCGGAGCCAGACGCGGGGGGCGACGCTCGAGGTGTTCGAATCGAGCGCACACATGGCCCATCTGGAGGAGCCGGACCGGTACCACGGCGTCGTGCGGGGATTTCTCCACAGCGTCGAGGACGGTTGATGCCCGGCCTGGAGGGAAGGGTGGCGGTTGTCAGTGGGGGCACCTCGGGCATCGGCTTGGCGGTCGCCCGCCGGCTCCTCGAGGAGGGCTGCGCGGTCGTCGTCACCGGGCGGGACGCGGCACGGGGCGCCGCCGCTGAGGCGGACCTCGGGGCGGTCGTCCCGGTCGCCTTCGCGGCTGCCGACGTCCGCTCGCCGGAAGCCGCCGCGGAGACGGTCCAGATCGCGGAGCAGCGGTTCGGCGGGCTCCACATCATCGTCGCCAACGCCGGCGTCGGTGTCGTCTGCCCTCTCGTCGACACCTCCGAGGAGGATTGGCGTTGGACCTGGGAGACGAACGTCAGCGGAAGCCTCTACCTGTGTCAGGCAGCGATGCGGCGCATGCGCGGTCGGGGCGGGGGCGGGGCGATCGTCCTCGTCGCGTCGGATGCCGGCGTGGTCGGGGAGCGCGCGATCGGCGCCTACTCGGTGACGAAGGCCGCGATCGTGATGATGGCGAAGGTCCTGGCACTCGACGGAGCACCGCACGGTATCCGTGTCAACTGCCTGTGCCCCGGCTACGTGGAACCGGGCATGCGCCACATGCCTGATCGCGCCGTCGGCGCCGTCGGCGACGTCGGCGCCGGCTACGTCGACCCGCCACTGCCCCCGCTCGGCCGCCACGGAACTGCGGGTGAGGTCGCGGACGGCGTTCGCTATCTGGTCGGGCCGGAATCGTCGTTCGTGACCGGCGCCGTGCTGCTGCTGGAGGGAGGGGCCACGGCCGGCCTGTCCTGAGCGGAGAGAATGGTCCTCACACCCAGCACGGGCGCCTTGAACGCACGTTCGCGTCGGGTGCGGTCCTCGCCTAGCTGCCGGATCCGGAGCGAGCGCGAGCACGAGAGAAATGTCGCCCGACTGACAGCCGTCGAGCCACAACTCTTGACACTGTCACATCATAGTAACAGCTATGACAAGCCTCCCCTCCAGTGGTGAAAGGGCTCACCCTCACCGATCGCGGCTTCCCCTCTGGTGGATCCTCGGCGGGTGTGGCGGCGTGGTCGTGCTCCTCCTCATCGGTCTCGTCGTCGCGATCATCATCATCGCCCGCAGCGCCAACTCCGGCGGCAGCTGCCTGCCCTCCGGCTTTCCCATGTACTCCCGGATGACAGAGGTCACCACCGTCTCCGTCGGCAGCTCGTGCACCGAGGTGTTCAGGACCAGCGCCGGCTCATCGCAAGTGGAGTCGTACTACTCCACCG
>JBAPVZ010000434.1:0-12295 GCA_049283435.1 Candidatus Dormiibacterota bacterium | reverse complement strand
GGGTTCTGGTGGAGCTGACGGAGGAAGGTGGGCAGCTGGTGGACGCAGCCGTCGCGGCCAATGCGGCCGGGGGCGATCGGATCTTCGCGACGCTGACCCGTCAAGAGCGCTCGACACTCGACCAGGCGCTGCGCAAGCTGCTGCGCGTCCTGGAGCCGCCCGCCGACTGACCCCACGCGGCGCCCGGTGCCGTGGTCCCGTGCCTTGGTGCTCGAAGGTGTGGCGCAGCATCAGCCGGGGGCTTTCAGCCAAACGCTCCGCGGCCGCTCGGCCAGCCAGGTGACCGCGGTGGGGAGTGCTCCTGTCGGCCAATCAGCCGTTCCCGAGAGACCCCTCAGACGCAGACTCGACCGGCGGCACCACGCTCTGGCCTTCGCAGCCGACCTCGAACTGCTCACCGCTGCCTGCGGAGGCACGGGCGCGTCACGAATGGATCTCAGCTAAGGTCGATCGGGCTGGGCGTAGGTGGCCCCGCCGAACTTGGCCGCGTTACCGGAGGTGGTCGGCTGCCCTCCCAGCAGTCGGCGTGTGATCTGCGGACAGAGTTCGGGCGGCCGGCCCTCGATGGATATCGCGATCCCGACACCGCCGCCTCGGCGGCAGGGTTCACCGACGGAGGGAGTGACCTGATCGATATCGAGATCGTCCCGCACGCGCGGTCACACACCGGGGGTTCCGCTCAGACGCTCCAGGCCGCCGCTCGCTGCCACCAGTCCTCGAAGGGGCTCGCGGGAACGGTCCGCTTGTGACGGGTCGCGAGGTAGCGCTTCTCGATGGCTTCGGCGATGTCATCGGCTACCTGGTGACCTTCGAGAAAGTCGTCGATGTCGACGTAGCGCAGGCCGAGATTCTCCTCGTCAGTCTGACCGGGCACATGGTCGAGCAGGTCGGCAGTCGGGGCCTTCTCGTAGAGCCGGCTGGGCGCGCCAAGATGCTCGAGCAGGGCGCGCCCCTGCCGCTTGGTGAGCCCGGTCAACGGAACGATGTCCACGCCCCCATCACCGAACTTGGTGAAGAAGCCGGTCACCGCCTCGGCCGCATGGTCGGTGCCGACGACGAGGAGACGGCGCTGACCGGCGATCGCGTACTGGGCGACCATGCGCGCCCGCGCCTTCGCGTTGCCCTTGGCGAAGTCGCCCATCTCCTCACCGAGCGCATTCTGGTACTCCGCGACGAACCCGTCGACCGCTCGCGCGATGTCGAAGGTGACCGACCTCTGAGGCTTGACGAAGGACAGCGCGAGCCGAGCGTCCTCGGCGTCGAATTGGGCTGCATACGGGAGGCGAACCGCGATGAACTCGACGTCCGCGCCCTGGTTCAGTCGGCGTTCGGTCGCGAGCTGACAGAGCCGTCCGGTGAGCGCCGAGTCCTGGCCGCCGCTGATCCCGAGGACGAAGCCGCGGGCGCCTGTCCGCCTCGCGTAGTCCGCAAGGAACGAGACCCGCCGCTCGATCTCCCCGGCAGGGTCTATCGACGGCGAGACGTGCAGCTCGCGAATGATCCGTTCCTGAAAGTCACGCACGACCGCACCTTAGCGCGCCGGGGGCCCCATCTTCGCCGCGAGGCTACCGAGCACATGGACGTGCCGCTTGCAGGCGACAAAGTGGATACGCGGCCCCGAAGGCGAACGACGCGCCCGGGGACGGAGCGATTTCGAGTTCAAACGGGATGGCTCCGGAGCACGGACTCGAACCGTGAACCTTGCGGTTAACAGCCGCCGGCGCACCCGCTGGAACAAGCCTTAGCGAGTTCCGGCCGGTGTCGCGGTGGGTGGCAATCGTTCAGCGTTGTCCGGCCGGGTTGGTTCACGCGCTGCTACATCCCCGGGCCCATGCCGGGTGCGCGAGGAGTCGCGCCGCCCGAGGCCACAGACTGGCTGGGCTCCGCTAGAGCGGCGGGTGATCCTCCGGCGGCCACAGGTCGATCTGCGGGAGACCGTGGATGCCGAGCGTCTGGGACAGCTCGCCCGCGTGGTAGGCGTCGTGCGACAGCAGCCGCAGCAGGATCGACTGACGCGTGTGCGGCCGGCGGACGCCGCCGTACTCCCGGATCACTGCCTCGCCGAGCATCTCCGGCATCCATCGATCGAGGACGCCGGCGACCAGCGACCAGGTGCTCTCGAGCGCGCGCGTCAGCTCGTCCGCTTGGCGCGGATGATCGAGGTCGTCCTCCCACCCGTCGTCCGAGAGACCCGCCGGTCCCCAGAACGGCGTCGATTCCGCTCCCGGCTCACCGAGGACGGTGCACAGCCAGTAGACGCGCGTGCCGGCCGAATGGCCGACGGTCGCCCAGATCGGCCAGCGATCCGGGGCCGGCCTCACGGCGAGCTGGTCGTCGGTCATCCCGCGGACGACGTCGACGAGGTGGCGATTGTAAGCCTCCCAATCGGCGTAGAAGGGGCGGATCGATGCGGGCTCCATCCCGTCACGCTACCGCGCGCGACAGGGTCGGCCGCTGGCCGCGCGAAACGTGGTCCGTGCCTTCAAGCGGTTCCTGGCCCGGAAGGGACTGCGCGAGATCCGTTTCCATGGCTTGCGGCACACGCACGCCACGCTGCTCCTCGTGGCGGGCGTGCCGACGAAGGTGGTGCAGGAGCGACTCGGGCACAGCTCCTTCAACCTGACGTCGGACGTCTATCAGCGCCTGCTGAACCCACTGCAGCAGGACGCGGCGGAGCGCCTGGAGCGCCTCCTTGGAGGGCCGGTTGCTACACCTGCGCGCAACGAAGTCCCCAAATTGGATCGTGCCGGTGTCGCTCCCGAGTTCGAAAAGGTGGCTCCGGAGCACGGACTCGAACCGTGAACCTTGCGGTTAACAGCCGCCTGCTCTACCGATTGAGCTACTCCGGAGCGGCGCTCAGACTTGCGATTCTACCCGGCCGGGCAGGTGACCGGCCGGGTGATCGCACCGATCAGACGGTCTGGACGCCGAGCAGGTCGCGAATCGAGCCGTGAAAGGCCTTCAGGTGGGCGTGGACATCGATCACCTCGTCACCGGTCACGGCCTGTGTCTGATCGACCGACGTCATGTGCTCCGTCCACTCCATGCCGCACTCGCAGCGGTGGAACAGATAGGTGCCGTTGATCGAGCGGTAGCTGGTCACGGCGGCGAGGTTCGGCTCGCGCCCGCAGGCGCAGCGGCCATGGGTCGAGTCTGGCTGCGATCTTTGCATGGACGTGTACTCCGTTGTTGCAGCGTTGCTGGTGGGCCCAGTTTGCGGCGCATGATACCGCGTCCCACCCGAAATGGGTAGCCTGGCGCCTCTTTTCGGGTGCCGCAGGGCAACCGAGCCCGACTGCCCTACGGGCTGACGCTGACGAGCGACCGCCCGCGGGTGTTGACGCCAAACTGCGCGATGACCGACGCGACGACCATGAACGCCGTGATCAAGAGCAGCGCCGGCAGCGTCCCGAGGACCGGGATCAACGGGGCGATGACGAGGATGCCGACCCCGCCTCCCACATGGCCGATCCCGTCGACCAGCGCGAACCCCGTCGTCCTCGCCCGCGTCGGAAAGCACTCGGTCGACCAGCTGTAGGTCATCGGGACCCAGAGGTTGAATCCGAAGAAGATCACGATCGAGCCGCTGAACGCAGTCGCCAGGTTCTGGCCGCCGACGCCGACGATGACCGCCCCGGCAAGCGTGACGACCGCCGCCAGCGGCAGCCAGCGCTTGCGCTCCAATCGCTCCCCGAAGAGGAACGCGACGACCGCGCAGAGGATGAACCCGAGCGCGCCGATCGCCGCGATCAAGCCTGCCTCCGGCGGCGCGAAGTGGAGGCTCACCAGGGCCGTCGTGTACCCCGCCGCATACGAGTAGACGGTGACGTAGGCGATGAACCAGGTCGCGAGCAGGAGCAGCAACCGGCGCAGGTAGCGGGGCTCGCCGAGGATCGCCCGGAACGCGTTGCGGCGCACCCCCGACTCGCTGCTGACCTCGACCTGCGCGCCGGCGGCCGGCTCGGGCAACGCCACTCGGCGAGCCGCCCGCCGCTCCATGTCTCCGACGACGCGCGCGGCTTCCACCGTCCGGCCTCGCGTCAGCAGCCAGCGAGGCGACTCCGGCAGCTGGAAGCGCAGCAGGACCCCGGTCACCGCCAGCAGCGCGCCGATCCCGTACATGACCCGCCAGCCGGCGACGAAGGTCGGACCGGCGAGCGCGAACGGCAGGCCGAGCGGGAACGGTGTCGGCGCCGTCGTCAGGAGCAGCCCGAGCCAGATGCCGGCGAACGCCCCGAGTGCCGACATGATGAAGATCAGCGAGGTGTACCGCGCCCGGCCGCGGGTCGGTGCCACCTCGTTGATGTAGGTGTTCACGATCGCCAGGTCGGCGCCGATCCCGATGCCGGTCACGAAGCGCGCGAGCGTGAACGTCGTCAGGTCGTTCGTGAACGCGGTCCACAACGAGCCGAGGCCGGTGATCGCCATCGTGACGAGCAGCAGGTCGCGCCGCCCCCACCGATCGGCGAGCGGACTCAGCGCGAGCGTGCCCACGACGTAGCCGACGAGGTTCAACAGCACCGGCCACCCCAGGAACTGCCCGGAGTTCGCCGGCGTGCAGTGGGTGACGATCTGGCCGCAGGTCTGGATGAACGAGACGTTGATGTCGAAGATGTCGAAGAACGTGAACAGGAATCCGACGCCGATCACGACGACGAACAGCGAGGGCAGTGACCAGATCGGGATGCGCTCCAACCTGGCGACGACCAGGCGCGGCTCCGCGCCTCCGCCCGCCGGCGGCACGACCGTGCGTCCCGATGCCATCGCGCATACCCCCTGGTCCGGCTGCCGGAGAACGGAGCGAGTCTGGCATCGCGGGCCAGGCGTGTCAACGCGCAGGTGTCCCGCAGGGGCGCTCGGGTCAGCCGGCTCCTCCGCCGAGCTCCGAGCGCGCGGCCCACAATTCGGGGAAGAACCGCTTGTCGAGCGTGGTCCGCAGGTAGCTCGCCCCGCTCGATCCGCCGGTCCCCGCCTTGCTTCCGATCTGCCGCTCCACCATCACGACATGCCGGGCACGCCAGATCCCGACCTGCTGATCGTGCTCGAGCAGCGCTTCGGCCAGTGCATAGAGGTCCGGATGGCGGCGACGATCGGCGAGCAGTTCGGGCAGCGCCGGCGCTCCCGGCTGCGCGAGGACCTGGGCGAACGCATCCCGCAGCGTCGCCTCCCGCAGCCGGCGCTCGAGCCGGGCCTGGCCGTCCTGGTCAGTCTCCAGCCGGGCCAGATAGCTGGGGTCGCCGAGACCCGAGAGGAACTCGATCTCGCGGAACTGCACCGACTGGAAGCCGCTGGCCGGCGTGAGCTCGGAGCGGAAGGCGAGGAAATCCTGCGGCGCCATGGTGTCCAGCACGTCCACCTGCTGCACGAGGAGCCGCTCGATCGCGACGACTCGCCGCAGGTCCCACGCGGCGCCGGAGAGGTCGCCGGCCAGCATCGCGTCCCGCGCCGCCTCCAGCTCGTGGAGGACGAGCCGGAACCAGAGCTCGTAGGCCTGGTGCACGACGATGAACAGCAGCTCGTCGTGATGGCCGGTCCGCGGTGACTGCAGCTGCAGCAGCTCGGGCACCCGCAAGTAGGTGCCGTAGTCGAGATGTGCGCTCGCCTCGCCAAACGGCGGCGCTCCGGCCGACCGCTGCGCCAGCGCCGAGCCGACCCAAGCCGGTCCTTCCGACGCCCAGATCGCCTCGGCCCACGCCGCATATTGGGCATCTCCGGGGTGCATACCGTCGTCCGAGAGCCCCGCCACTCCGAACTGTCTCGACAGCTCGGTGAGGTCGAACCATCGAAACCCGCGGATCCCCGCCTCTTCCCGCGCGACCGCGTTCCGCGTTTCCAGCTCTGACCGCAGGCGGTCGCGGGTTCCGAATCGGGCCGCCGCCTCGGCCAGTGACCAGTCCGGTACCGACACCACGAGCACCGCATCGGCCTCCCGCACCGCCCGCCGCACGGTGTCGTAGATCGCACGCACGCCGAATCGGTAGGTCTCCACCGACCACCCCTGCGCGAGGTCGTTCGCGCCGATCAGGACCGTCACCAGGTCGGGGCGGATCGGCTCCAGTAGCGGCAGCTCCTCACGGATGAGATCCTGCGTCGTGTAGCCGTCCACCGCGGGGTTCGTCACCTCGACCTGCCGCCCGAGCCGGTCGCCGATCAGCGCTGCCAACCGTGCGGGAAAGGCGGCCTCCGGCCCGGACGCGCCGACGCCGATCGTGTAGGAGTCGCCAAGCGCCACATAGCGGAGCGGTGTCACCGATTGCGTACCGTCGGGCATGTCCCTACCATAGGGTTCGCCCCCTCGAAATGGGCAATCTAAGGACCCATTTGACGGCCCGCGGCCGAAGGAGGTGACGCGTGGACAGACAACAGCTCGAGTCGCTCGACGCACGTGATCCGCTGGCGCCGGTACGCAACCGCTTCCTCTTGCGCGACGGGCTCATCTACCTGGACGGCAACTCGCTCGGCCCGCTCTCGCAGAGTGCGCGCGACGCGATCGAGCGGCTCACCGACGAGTGGCAGGATCGCCTCATCTCAGGGTGGTTCGAGGGCGGTTGGGTGGAGGCCCCCTCGCGCGTCGGCGCTCGCATCGCGCGCCTGGTCGGCGCGCTGCCGGACGAGGTGGTGGTCACCGACAGCACGACCGTGAATCTGCACAAGCTCGCGGCGGCCGCCCTGCAGCGACGTCCCCAGCGCAACGTCATCCTGACCGCGCCGGACGACTTCCCGACCGACCGCTACGTCGCCGCCGAACTCGCCCGGCTGCACGGCGCGCGCCTCGTGCAAGTCGCGCCCGATCAGATGGCAGGTGCCCTGGACGAGAGCGTGGCGCTGCTCATGCTGACCCACGTCGACTACCGCAGCGGTCGCGTGCACGACATGGCCGGACTGACGCGTGCCGCCCACGCCGCCGGTGCGCTCGCGCTCTGGGACCTCTGCCACAGTGTCGGCGCGCTGCCGGTCGACCTGGACGGCTGCGACGTCGACCTGGCGGCGGGCTGCACCTACAAGTTCCTGAACGGCGGCCCCGGAGCACCCGCGTTCGTCTACGTCGCGAACCGTCTGGCGGCGGAGCTGCGCTCCCCCATCCCCGGCTGGTTCGGCCACGCGGACAGCTTCCAGTTCGCCGAGGGGTACGAGCCGGCGGCCAGTGCGCGGCGATTCCTCGCGGGCACGCCGGGCATGCTCGGAATGGCGGCGCTGGAAGGCGCGCTGCGCGTCTGGGACGACATCGACATGGCCGACGTGCGCTCCAAGTCGGTGCTGCTCGGACGGCTGCTGATCGAGCTCGTCGACGAACGCTGCGCCGGAGCGGGTGTCGAGATCGTGTCGCCGCGCGACGGCGCGCAGCGCGGCTCGCAGGTCTCGATCCGCCATCCCCAGGCAGCGCTCGTGACGCAGCGGCTCGCCGAACGCGACGTCGTCACCGACTTCCGGCCCCCCGACATCGTGCGGTTCGGGCTGACGCCGCTCTATCTGCGATTCGTCGACCTCTGGGGAGCGGTCGAACAGCTGCGCAGCGTGCTCGACGAGCTGTCGCAATTGCCGGAGCGGTCGCCGGCGTCGTGACTGCAGCCGGTCCCGCGCGTCTCGCCAGCCTGCTCGCGGTGCGGATCTGGAGCGGCGAGCTGGCAGCAGGGACCCGTCTCGAACCGGAGCGGCAGCTGGCCCGGACGCTGCGCGCGAGCCGGCCGACGGTGCGCGCCGCCCTGCATCGACTGGAGGCGGCCGGCCTGCTGCAGGTGCTGCGCGGGCGCGCGGGCGGAGCCGTCGTCCTCGATGCCGTGGTGGCGCCGTCACTGCTGCGCCCGGATCCGGAGGACGACGGGCACGACGTGGCAACGCTGCTCGAGGCGCGGCGCACCCTGGAACCGGCCGTGGCCTGTCTCGCCGCCGAGCGCGCGACCGCGGCCGATCTCGCGCTGCTGCAACGCGCGGTGGCCGAACAACGCCGGATCGCCGGCTGGGAGACCGACCTCCAGCGCGACGCGCGGTTCCACCTCCTCCTCGCTCGCGCGACGCACAACTCGGTGGTGGAACGAACGATGCGCGATCTCCACGTGGACCTCTACCGCCGGCGCTACGGTCTCCTCCGCGCCCCGCACTCGACCGCGCTCGTCGCCGAGATCCACGCGCGCACGCTCGCCGCCGTCGAGAGCGGCGACCCCGCCCGTATCGAGCGAGACCTGCGCGAGCACTGCGGCTGGCTGGAGCGCGCGTACGCGGGCGGACGGGCACGGCGCGAGCGGGTCGCGGACGTCGCCACCTCCGGGTAGCGGGAGGGGTCAGGCGGCGGAGGCGCTGTCCCGGTTCAGCCGCCCCAGCAGGCGAGGCACGTCGCGCAGCCGCCCGCCGCGCTCCGCGTCGAGCAGGCTCTGCTGCTGCGACAGCACGTCCACGAACCCGCTGCCGACGTCATAGCCATGCTCGAACAGGAGGCCGCGCCCGTCCGGGTGACCCTCCACGACGTCCTGGATCGTCGACGCCATGGCGAACTGCGCGCTCACTTCTGCTCCGGCGGCGGCGGTGCCTGCTCGACGACGACCTGGCGACCGTGCCATCGCTGCGGCACCTTGTCCGGCGGCCCCTCGCCGTCGTAGATGAGCTTGATCACCCAGCCCTCGGGCTCGGCCGAGGCGCGCGCCTGCAGCTTGCCCCGGTAGCCCTGCCGCCGCAGCTGCGCGATCAGCGGCACCGCGTAGAGGACGAGCGTCGTCGGCAGCCGGCCGGTGCTCTGGCGGCCGCCTTCGCTCCCGCCGTCCATGCCGGACGTCAGCGAGCCGATGGTATCCGGGAGCGGCAGGAGACTGGACATGGACACCAATCAGGGTAGCGGAGCGCTCCTGGTCGCGCCGGTCGCCCGGCTGGCGGCCAGGATCAGGTCGGCGGTCCGCTCCCAGCCGAGCCAGGAGCTGTCGAGGATGAGTTGGTAGTGCGACGCCTGGCGCCAGTCCTGGTTGTAGACCTGCTTCACGTACGCGCCGCGGTTCGCGTCCGTGTGCTTCAGCACCTTGAGCGCGCGCTCCTCGGTGAGGCCGGATCCCTCGAGCGTGCTGTCCAGGCGATCCTGCTCCGAGCCGCGCAGGAAGACATGGAGCGTGCACAGGCGGTCCGCCAGCAGGCAGGCTCCGCCGCGGCCCACGATCACCGCGTTGCCGCTCGCGGCCGCCTGCCGGATCACCTCCTGGGTGACGCGCAGCACTGCCTTGCGGGTGTCGTAGGGCACGTCCTCGAACGGCGGCTCCCAGGCCGCCTCCGGCGCCGCCGAGAACTCCGCCGACGACGTCCCGAGCGCCGTCAGCACCCGGTCGATGAGGCTGGCCGGCGTCTCCTCCTGAGCCGCGACCTCGTCCTCCGGCAGATCGAGGCGGCGCTGCACCTCGAGGAAGATCTTGCGGTCGACGAGCTCGGCGTCGAGCGGCTCAGCGACCATCTGACCGATCGTCTCCCGCCCGGCCCCGTACAGCCCGGTCACGGTGATCACTGGCATGGCGGCGACAGCATACCGTCCGAGGGACTTGTCCGGGTCGCGGGCAGCGCGCCAGCGCCCCGCCGCCATCCAGCGCCAGTCCCTCGGAGGGCCCGCAGCGAGGCGCCCACCACCTCCAGCAGGTGGCAGCCCAACTGAGCACCGCACCTCGCACAACTCCGGGGGGACGACCAGCGCCCCGCTGGCACCCAGCACAAGCCCGGGAAGGTCGCTGGTCAGCGGCAGTCCAACTGAGCACCCCACCTCGCACAACTCCGGGGGGACGACCAGCGCCCCGCCGCCACCCAGCGCAGGTCCCCCCGGAGGGTCCGCAGCGGGGCGCCCACCACCTCCAGCAGCGGCAGCCCAAGCGAGCACCCACCTCGCACAGCTCCGGGGGCACGATCAGCGCCCCGCCGTCACCCGGCGCACGTCCCCCGGAGGGTCGCTACTCCAGGTAGTCGCGCAGCTTCTTCGAACGCGAGGGGTGCCGCAGCTTGCGCAGCGCCTTCGCCTCGATCTGCCGGATCCGCTCGCGCGTCACGCCGAAGCGCTTGCCGACCTCCTCGAGCGTCCGCTGGTGCCCGTCGATCAGGCCGAACCGCAGCTGCAGCACGCGGCGCTCACGCGGGGTCAGCGTGTCCAGGATGTCCTCCACCTCGTTGTGGAGCATGGTCAGCGAGGCGGCGTCGGAGGGTGCGGTCGCCTCCTTGTCCTCGACGAAGTCGCCGAGGTGGGAGTCCTCCTCCTCGCCGATCGGCGTCTCCAGCGAGACCGGGTCCTGAGACACCTTGACGATCTCACGCACCTTGTCGGGCGTGATCCCCATCTCCTCCGCGATCTCCTCGTCGGCGGGCTCGCGGCCCAGCTCCTGCAGCAGACGGCGGGAGACGCGGACCAGCTTGTTGATCGTCTCGACCATGTGGACCGGGATGCGGATCGTGCGCGCCTGATCGGCGATCGCGCGGGTGATCGCCTGCCGGATCCACCAGGTCGCGTAGGTGGAGAACTTGTAGCCCTTGTGGTAGTCGAACTTCTCGACCGCCCGGATCAGGCCCATGTTGCCCTCCTGGATGAGGTCCAGGAACGACATGCCGCGTCCGATGTACTTCTTCGCGATGGACACGACGAGCCGGAGATTGGCCTCGGTCAGCGCGCGCTTCGCGATGTCGTCGCCGGCCTCGATGCGCTTGGCCAGATCGACCTCGTCGGCAGCCGTGAGCAGGCTGACCCGCCCGATCTCCTTCAGGTACATGCGGACCGGGTCGTCCAGCGAGACCGAGTCCATCATCTCGACCTCGAGCTGGAGCTCCTCGTCCGCGTCCTCCTTCTCCTCGAAGTCGCCGGCGGAGTCGGAGACCTCGATCCCCATGTCTTTGAAGACCGCGAAGATGCGGAAGATCTGGTCCGGGTTGTCGGTCTCGACCTCGGGCAGGCCGTCGAGGACGTCGTCTGGGCTCAGATACCCCTGGTCCTTCCCTTTGACGATCAGCGTTTCTGCCTGCTGGACGAGCAGATCCTCGAAACGCACCTCAAGCTTGCCCTTCGTCTTCGCCACCTTCGTCTCCAATCCGGTCGGTATTGCTCAGACGCTGCCGCTGGATCTCGAGCGCCTCGACCAGCCCCCAGTCCTGCTGTCGCTCAGCTTCTTCCAGCGCCGTGATGACCGTGCGCCGACGCCGGGTCCGTGCCCGCTCCCTGATCCTTCGAGCGACATCGACCGCGACCTCCTCGCTGGCTCCTGGTGGCGGCGCGGCCCATGCGCGCCTGACCAGGTTCTGCTCCTCCTGAGGAAGCGAGGACACCTCCGTGGTCAGCCCTTCAGCACCCCCCCGTTCGAGCGCCTCTACCATACGCAGGTACGCATCGCGATCGCGGCCGTCCAGGTCGTCCGCACTGAGGACTTTTCGCACCTGCGGAAGTGCGCCCGGGCACACGGCGAGCAGCTGGACCAGGAAGAGGAGCCGGGCGCCGAGCGGGACCCTCGGGGCCGCGTCCTCGGCCGGGGGCGGTGTCGGGTCAGCCCGCCCTCCAGCCGACCGCGGACGGTGCGGCGAGGGCGGCCGGAACGGCTCCTGGCGGGGGTCCACCTCGAGGATCCGCTTGGCAAGCTCCTTGTAGCTGTTCCAGAGGACCGGCTCGCTCACGTCGTCGAGCACGTGCTGCACCGCCTGCAGCGCCCGGCCGAACTCGTCAGGCCGGTTCAGATGCAGCCCCTCGGCAGCATCCCGCATCCGCTGCTCCATGCCCTCACGAGCGCCGCGCATCGCGGCCTCCCAGTCGCCACCGTCGCGCAGGAACTCGTCCGGATCCTTGGCCGGTCCGGGGAGCCGGAGCACACGCGTACGCAGGCCCCGCTCGAGCGCCATCCTGACCACCTTGTCGGTCGCGCTCCGCCCGGCTCGGTCGTTGTCGAACACCACCACGATGTCCTCGGTAAAACGCCGCAGCAGCGCGATCTGTTCGCTCGTGATCGCGGTGCCCGAGCTCGCGATCGCGTTGCGCACGTCGAACTCGTGGGCCGCGATCACGTCGAACTGACCCTCGACCAGCACCGCGTGCCCTTTCTCCTCGATCGCCCGTCGCGCGAGATCCAGTGCGAACAGCACCCGCCCCTTCGTGTAGATCGGCGACTCCGGTGTGTTGACGTACTTGCGGGGCTCGTCGGTAACGACGGTCCGGCCGGTGAACGCGAGCGGCCGGCCGCGCTCGTCGCGGATCGGCACGACGACTCGCTGCTGGAAGAAGTCGTACCCGTCGCGGCGGATCAACCCCGCCGCGATCGCATCGCCCGGGTGGTGGCCACGGCGGCGCAGGTAGGTCGCGAGGCTC
>JBAPVZ010000433.1:0-4079 GCA_049283435.1 Candidatus Dormiibacterota bacterium | reverse complement strand
ACGTAGCTCCCTGCGCCATGCGACCGTGCTCCGCCACCGGTCGCGCATTCGTTGACGGTCTGTTGATGCCGATCTGTCTAGCGTCGAGGGGATGAGCTCGCAGCCGCTCGGCGCCGCGCGGACCGGCGATGCGAGATCAGGTATCCCGCGCGCGCCCGGCGGGGTGCCGCGCCGCCGCGTCAAAGTGCGTGGCGGGTCGCTCGGCTGGTTCCTCTGCTGGGCGGTCGTCATCGCCGACATCGGCACCTCGGTCTACTACACCCCCGGCATCCTCTTCGGGTCCTACGGGACCCGCTCCGGCATTTTCGTGACGATGACGCTGGTCGTCTTCGTGCTCCTCGCGATCAAGTACGCCGAGGTGACGTGGCGCTTCCCGGAGGGAGGCGGTGTCGTCAACGTCAGCGCAACGGCCCTGCATCCGTTCGCCGGGATGCTCGGCGGGATGTTCATTCTCGTCGACTACTACCTGACCGCGGCGATCAGCGCGGTGTCGGGCGTCATCTACCTGAGCGTCGTCTTCCCAGCGCTCCACCCGATCGTGACCGTCGTGACACTCGGTGCCCTCGCCGCGCTCGGGCTGCTGAACTTTCTCGGCATCAAGGAGAGCGCGCGGGTGAACGCGGTGTTCGTCGTCGCCGCCGTGCTCGGCCAGTTCGCCGTCGTGATCGCGACCGCCTGGTTCCTGGGGGGCCACGGGATCGGCGCCAGCTTCCAGGCGCTGGGGCGCGGCCACCAGCTGACGACCGTCTTCGTGGTCCAGGGGTACGCGGGCGCGTTCCTCGCCTTCAGCGGACTCGAGTCGATCGCGCAGCTCGCCCCGTCCATGCGCGAGCCGCGACCACGAGTCGCGGCGCGGGCGATGGGCTTCATCGTGCTCACGATCGCGGCGACGAGCCCGCTACTGACGATCTGGTCGACGGTCGTGATGGGCCGGCACGGCGTCGACCCCAACCAGTTCATCTCCTTGCTCGGCGCCCACGTCGGCGGCGGGGTCCTCGGCGGCTACGTCGCGGTGACCGCCGCCCTGCTGCTCATCTTCGCGAGCAACACCGCGGTGATCGGCGCCTACCACGTGTTCGTCGCGCTCGCCCGCATGGGCTTCCTGCCCCGAGGCGTCGAACGCCGCAATCGCTGGCGCGACACGCCCCATGTCGCGATCCTGCTCGCCGTCGGCGTCCCCGTCGTCATCGTCGCGGTGAGCCGCGGCGACGTGAATCTGCTCGGGGACCTCTACGCGTTCGGCCTGCTCGCGGCGTTCGTGCTCACCTGCCTCTCGCTCGACATCATCCGCTGGTACGACTACGCGCGCCGGCGGTGGACGGTCGGCCGGGCCGTGATGTTCGGCCTCGGCGTCGCCACCACGCTGCTCGTCGCCCTCGCCTGGGGCACCAATCTCGTCAACAAGCCGCTCGCGACCGTGTTCGGTGGCGGGCTGACCGTGCTCGGCATGATCGTCGGGCTCGCGACCTACGCCTACCGCCGGCCGCTCGTCTTTCCGATCCTGCACCGCGCGGGCGTTCCCGTGACGCCGCTCGCGATGGCCCGCCGGATGCCCCACGCGGAGCTGATGGTCGTGCTGCCGCACGATCTACCGGCGGCGGAGGCGGTGGTGTCGACGGCGCTGCAGCGGGCGAGGGAGGACGTGCCGATCGTCTTCCTCTATCGCGGCAACGCGCCGTCGCAGCGTCACGCCGAGATGCTCGAGGTCGCCGATCCCTACCTCCAGGACCGCGGCGCGCAGGCAGCGTTCCGGCAGGCGGAGCGGGCGGCCCGCAAGGTGACCCGCAACCGGCGCTACGTCTACATCCCGGGGTCCTTCCGGCGCGAGGCGGTCGGCGACATCTGGAAGCGCGTCCGGCCACGCGAGACCGTCGTTTGCGACGGCGACCAGGATGTGCTGCCACCGATCGCTCTCGACCGCGTCCGGCGGTCGACGCTCGACAACATCCCGATCCTCCGCCTGGTCAGCGGCCGCACGTAGCCGCGGCGACGATCAACCGGTGAGCGCGGCCGGGACGGATACGTCCGGCGTCGCGGTGGAATTCGGCAGGACGACAATGGGCCGGGCCGAGGGTTGCGGCCGAGCCCATCCAGCGCTGAAGGAGCAGAGCGATGTCGAGAGAGGTCCGCGGTGTGGTAGCGAGGCGCCCGGGTGCGCCGGTCTCTCTGGAGACGATCGTGGTGCCGGATCCCGGGCCCGGCGAGGCCCTCGTCACCATCCAGGCCTGCGGCGTTTGCCACACCGACCTCCACTACCGGGAGGGCGGAATCAACGACGACTTCCCCTTTCTGCTCGGGCACGAGGCGGCAGGTGTCGTCGAGCAGGTCGGCGCTGGCGTGACGAGCGTCGCGCCGGGTGACTTCGTGATCCTCAACTGGCGCGCCGTGTGCGGCACCTGCCGAGCCTGCGTCCGCGGCCGTCCCTGGCACTGCTTCTCGACCTTCAACGCGACCCGGAAGATGACGCTGCAGGACGGCACCGAGCTCGCGCCCGCGCTCGGGATCGGGGCGTTCGCCGAGAAGACGCTCGTCCATGCCGGACAGTGCACGAAGGTCGATCCGAAGGCATCGCCTGCCGCTGCCGGCCTGCTCGGCTGCGGCGTCATGGCCGGGCTCGGCGCCGCGATCAACACCGGCGGCGTGACTCGTGGCGACACGGTCGCGGTGATCGGCTGCGGTGGCGTCGGCAGCGCGGCGATCGCGGGCGCGGTGCTCGCCGGGGCGCGGACCGTGATCGCGGTCGACATCGACGATCGCAAGCTGGAGTGGGCGCGCGGCCTGGGTGCGACGGACACCGTGAACTCCCGAACGGCCGACCCGGTCGAAGCGATTCGCAAGCTGACCGCCGGCTTCGGCGTCGACGTCGCGATCGAGGCGATCGGCCGCCCGGAGACGTACCGCCAGGCGTTCTACGCGCGCGACCTGGCGGGCACGGTCGTCCTCGTCGGGGTGCCGACACCGGAGATGCGACTGGAGCTGCCGCTGCTCGACGTCTTCGGACGGGGCGGAGCGCTCAAGTCGTCCTGGTACGGCGATTGCCTGCCGGGACGCGACTTTCCGATGCTCGTGGATCTCTACCTGCAGGGCCGGCTCGACCTCGACGCGTTCGTCTCCGAGACGATCGGGCTCGGCGACGTGGAGGCGGCCTTCGCCAAGATGCAGCGAGGCGAGGTGCTGCGCTCGGTCGTCGTGTTCTGATCGGCGCAGGCGCGCTCGGCGGCAGGGTGACCCCTGCCGCTCGAGCGGGCGGTGACGCAGAGGTGGCGGCGGCGATCGAGGCGCCTGACGGCACAACGCCTCGATTCCGCCGCCTGGATGCCGCTGCCTCGGTCAGGCGCCCATCTTCGAGAGGCCGATCACGTGGCCCTCGGGATCGGCGAACAGCGCGAACGTCAGCTTGATGTCGGGCATCTCCACCGGCTGCATCAGCGTCTTGCCGCCGAGCTGCTCCGCCTTCTGGAGGTAGGCGGCGACGTCGTCCACCTCGACGTAGACCGTGACGCCACCCGGGCCGCCGTCCTGGGCGGTCCCGATGCCGCCACCGATCCCGGGCGGTGACGCTTGCACCATGCCGTACTCGCGGCCCGCGTCCTGGAATTGCCAGGCGAACAGGTCGCCGTAGAACTTCTGGAGGGCGGGGCCTTCCTTGCCGGTGATCTCGAACCACCCGACTGCCGGCTGTGCCATTGTCGTGACTCCTTTCTCGAGGTCTGACTCGGTTACCAGGCGCGCGCGCAACCTACGTCACCGGGGAGCCGGCGGCAAGGGTTCGCCGGTTTCCAGCACCGTCTTCAGGTTGCTCAGGATGTACGACCAGCCGCGGACGCTCGCCGCCGTCTTCGGAGACGCCTCCAGCCGATCGTGGGTCAGGGTCAGCTTCGCGAAGCCGCCGGGCACGGCTTCCACCTCCCAGATGACGCGACTCTCCGGCTCGCTCGCCAGCTCGGGGTCGTAGAGGCTGCGCCACGTGTGCACGAACCGGCGCGGCGGTTCGAACTCGAGGACGGTGTTGTCGGTCCAGAGGGCCGTGTGGTCCGGCGACCAGCTCTTCAACTTCGTGCCGACCGCGTAGTCGGACG
>JBAPVZ010000432.1:0-1691 GCA_049283435.1 Candidatus Dormiibacterota bacterium | reverse complement strand
GCCGGAGGTCGCTGCCGCCGCCGAGGGCGCGGCATCCCTCGGCATCCGCCGCCACGCGGGCCGCATCGAAGCGGAGCCGGAGCTGGCCGCCCTCCTGGAGCGTGCGCTCGTCGACGAGCCACCGGCCGTGCTGCGCGAGGGCGGGGCGATCCGGCCCGGCTACGACGCGGAGCTGGACAGGATCGCCGAGGCCTCCCGGGCCTCCCGGGAATGGATCGCGAGCCTGGAGGCGACGGAGCGGGCGCGGACCGGCATCCGGAGCCTGCGGGTCGGCTACAACCGTGTCTTCGGCTACTACCTCGAGGTGAGCCACGCGAATGCGGGCGCGGTGCCCGGCGACTACCAGCGCAAGCAGACGCTGACCGGCGGCGAGCGGTACATAACGCCCGACCTGAAGACGCACGAGGCGCTCGTGCTGAACGCGCAGCAGGACCGGCTGCAGCGGGAGCAGCAGGTCCTCGCGGAGCTGGCCGAGCAGGTCGCCGCCGCCGCGCCCGGCCTGCTCGGCGCAGCGGAGGCGGTCGGCGAGCTGGATGCGCTGTCGGCGCTCGCCGAGGCGGCGACAGACTGCCGCTGGGTGCGTCCCGAGATCTCGGCCGGCCTCGAGCTCGCGATCGAGCGCGGCCGCCACCCGGTCGTCGAGCACGCGGTCCCGCTCGGCGAGTTCGTCGCCAACGACACCCATCTCGACCCCGACGAGGACCGGATCGTGATCCTGACCGGCCCCAACATGGCCGGCAAGTCGACCTATCTGCGCCAGGTCGCGCTGATCGTGCTGCTCGCGCAGTGCGGCAGCTTCGTGCCCGCCGACCGCGCGACGATCGGCCTCGCGGACCGCGTCTTCACCCGGGTCGGCGCGCACGACGATCTCAACGCCGGCATGTCGACGTTCATGGTCGAGATGGCGGAGACGGCGAACATCCTGAACCACGCGACCCGCAGCTCGCTCGTCGTCTTCGACGAGGTCGGGCGCGGCACCTCCACCTACGACGGACTGTCGATCGCGCAGGCGGTCGTGGAGACGATCCACGATTCGCCGCGGCTCGGCTGCCGGACCCTGTTCGCGACGCACTTCCACGAGCTGACCGCGCTCGCCGACCGGCTGCCGCACGTGCGCAACGAGCGGGTCGAGGTCGCCGAGGAGGGGGAGGGGATTCGCTTCCTGCACCGGGTCGTCCCGGGGGGCGCCGACCGCTCGTACGGGATCCACGTGGCCGCGCTCGCCGGTCTCCCGGGCCAGCTGATCCAGCGCGCGCGGCAGCTGCTGGCGGAGCTGGAGAGCGAGCGTCCGCTGGAACCGCCCGACGTCCAGCTCGGACTGCCGCTGCAGGTGGCGGATCAGGGGCTGCGCCGCCGGATCGCCGATCTCGACGTCGACCAGCTGAGCCCGCTCGACGCGCTGCGCACCCTGTACGACCTGCGGGCCGAGGCGGACCGGTGACCGTGATCCACCTGCTGCCGCCGCCGGTCGCGGATGCGATCGCGGCCGGTGAGGTGATCGAGCGGCCGGCCGCGGTCGTGAAGGAGCTGGTCGAGAACGCCCTCGATGCCGGCGCGACCCGCGTCACCGTCGAGGTGCGAGGGGCCGGGCGCACCCTGATCCGCATCGCCGACGACGGCGGCGGCATCCCGGCCGGCGAGCTGCCGCTCGCATTCCAGCGCCATGCGACGAGCAAGGTGGCGGGGCTGCC
>JBAPVZ010000431.1:0-1601 GCA_049283435.1 Candidatus Dormiibacterota bacterium | reverse complement strand
AGCCGGCCCCTTCGGAAGCGGAAATGGCGACCGGGTGCCGGCAAACGGCCCCTAGTCGAGGAGGCGCTAGTCGAGGAGGCTCGCCCAGAACTCCTGGAAGTCCTCGGGGGGGGCTGTCTCCAGCTCGATCGCCTCCCCGGTCCGCGGGTGCCGGAAGCGCAGGCGCCACGCGTGCAGCATCGGGCGGTCGGGATCGCCCTGGCGCGCTCGGGCGTACAGCGTGTCACCGGCGATCGGATGGCCGAGCGCGGACAGATGGACGCGAATCTGATGCGTGCGTCCGGTCTCCAGGTCGCATTGCACGAGAGTATGCCCACCCCGGCGCGCGAGGACGCGATACCGGGTGCGCGCCGCCCGGCCTCCGTCGACGACCGCCATGCGCAGCCGATCCCGCGGATGGCGCGCGATCGGTCCGTCGAGCACCGCCTCGTCGGCCGCGATCCCGCCGCGGGCGATCGCCAGGTAGGTCCGCGAGAGCGTCCGATCGGCGAGCTGGGCGGCGAGCGAGCGATGGGCGGAGTCGGTGCGGGCGGCGAGGATCAGGCCCGAGGTGCCCTTGTCGAGGCGGTGCACGATGCCCGGCCGGGCGGCACCGCCCGCCGTCGACCACGGGCCGCCGAGCCCGAGCAGGGCCTGCACGAGCGTGCCGTCCTGGTGGCCGGCCGCCGGATGCACGACCATGCCGGCCGGCTTGTTGACGACCACGAGGTCCTGGTCGCCGTAGACGAGCTCGAGCGGAATCGCCTCGGCTACGGGCAGGGTCGGCTCCGACAGCGGAACGCTGTAGGTCAGCTCGTCGCCCTCCCGCACCGCGTCCGACGGCCGCAGCGCCCGCCCCTCGCGGCGCACCGCGCCCTCCCGCGCGAGACGGGCGGCGAACGATCGGGAGAGGTCCGGGTCGAGCTCGGCGAGCACCCGATCGAGGCGCCCGCCAGGCCCGCTCACCCGGACCTTTCGCTCCGAGGTCGTAGCACGTACCCGCCGATGAGCAGGACGATCCCGATCGTCACCGCCGAGTCGGCCAGGTTGAAGGTCGGCCACAGCGGCAGCGCGATGAAGTCGGTCACCTGGCCGTGGACCAGCCGGTCGTAGCCGTTGCCGACCGCGCCCCCGAGGATCAGACCGAGGCAGAGCGCGGTCCAGGGCCGGAGCTTCGTCCGGAGCGCGTAGACGACGAGCGCGACCGAGACGACGACCGACGCGACGGTGAAGAGCAGGGTGGCGCTGCGCCCGATGCCGAACGCCGCGCCCGAGTTCTGCCCGTCCTGGATCCAGAGGAACGGCAGGACCTGGAACTGCGTGTCGAGCGGGACGTTCGCCGTGATCAGCGCCTTCGAGATCCGATCCACGATCACGACGAAGACGGCGACGACGAAGAAGAGGACCCGTGCGCCGCGCAGTCCCACCGCGGTCAGCTCGCCCGCTCGAGATCGGTCCACAGTCCTGCCCTGCGCACGCCTTCGCCGGCGACCTCCGGCCGGCGCTCGGCCGAGACGGCCAGTGTCTCGCTCGCGATCGTCCCGCCCCAGGTCTCGAACACCGCCGGCCAGTCGCCGTCGCCGTCCCACACGAGATGGATGCGGTCCTCGATGCGCAGGCCC
>JBAPVZ010000430.1:0-2199 GCA_049283435.1 Candidatus Dormiibacterota bacterium | reverse complement strand
CGGTGATCTCGTGCGGCTCGCTCGGTTTCGGCGACGTCGAGTCGGCGGCGCACGCGGTGCTCGACGCCGGTACGTCCACGCTCGCGGTCGTCGTCTGCGGACGCAACGAGGACCTGCGGCACCACCTGGTGGGCGAGGGGGACCACGGGGGACGCCTCCGCGCGCTCGGCTGGACGGACCGCATGCCGGGCCTGACGCGGGCGAGCGACGTCGTCGTCACGAACGCGGGCGGCGCGACGTCGCTGGAGGCGCTCGCCTGCGGTCGCACCGTGCTCATGTACCGGCCGATCGCAGCGCACGGGAAGGCGAACGCGAGGCTGATGGCGGAGGCCGGGCTCGCCGAGGTCTGCGACGACCAACCTCAGCTCGGCGCCGCGATCCGGCGCCTGCACGACGATCCCGCGACATTGCTGGCGCGCGAGCGCTCCGCCCTCGCGTACGCGCAGCGGCGAACGCTCGCCGACGGTCTGCGCGAGCTCCTCCGCGTTGCCGGCGAAGCGCGCTCCGCACACCACCCCGCGCGCCCAACCACCCACAACGCGCCCGCGTAGCGCCCCGCGCACCGGTCCCGAGCGTCCGGCCATGCGCGTCCACCCACGCGCGTCCACCCACGCGCGTCCACCCACGCACAACGCGCCCGCGCAGCACCCGTCGCAGGGGGGCCGTTTGCCGGCAAGCGGACGCTACAGGATCAGGAATAGCGACCGTTCGCGGGCGAACGGCCCGGTTTTACACCGCGGGGCCTGGGTGCACTGCGGGTCCCGGGTGCACTGCGGGTCCCGGGTGCACGACGGCCCTCGGTGCACGAAGGGCCCGGCTACGCCTGACCCGTGGGGGCGGCGGAGCGTTTGTCCAGCCGGCCCGGGGACTCGAGGCGGTGCTGGTCGATCACATGCTGGGCGCCGTGAGCGAGCAGCCAGACCCCGACCGCCATCGCGACGAGCCCGAGCACCTCCCCGATGATCGTCAGCACCCCGCCGTGCAGCGTCTCGTGCAGCCAGAGCACGCCGACGCCGATGCTGACGAGCGGATCGGTGACGGTGATGACGGCGAGCGTCGGCGCCATCACCGGGTGGGACTGGAACGCGTTCTGGTTGAGCAGGAATCCGGTCGGGCCGAGGATCGCCATCGCATAGATCGGCCAGTTCGTCAGCAGGGCTTCGACGCCGCCCGTCGCGAAGATGCCGGTCGCGACCTTCGCGGCGCCGGCGGTGACGCCGTACAGCACGCCGGCCGCGAGCGCGAGGGAGAGCGCGCGCGGCTCGCCGGAACGGCGAGAGGCGATCGTGAGACACCCGAGCAGGAGCACCCCGAGTCCGACGGCGTAGGGCAGGACGGTCGTCAACTGGACGGCGGACGAGCCGCTCGGCGGCTGGGCGAGCGCGAGGAACGCGGCGAGCCCGGCGCAGCAGAGGGTCGCGCCGACGACCGCGAAGGCGGGAGGCAGGCGCCTGACGAGGAGGCTGCGCATCAAGGTCGCGAACAGGAGATCGGTGACGAGCATCGGCTCGACGAGTGCGAGCGGCCCGTTGGCGAGCGCGAGGATCTGGAGCGCCGATCCGAGAAGGTTCAGCAGCAGCGAAGCGGTCCAGACCGGCTCGTGGAGGAGGTCCAGGATCAGCGACGGCCGGAGGGCGGGCCGAACCGGCACGTGCATCGTCGCGACGTGCTGCAGCGCGCTGGCCAGGCCGAAGCTCATCGCCCCGGCGACGGCGGCCAACAAAGCGATCACTAGGTGCGTCGCGGCACCCCCCAACGGTGCAATTCGTGGACCTCGGCGGAGACCGTTCTCCTTCTCTTCCAACATACGGCGATCGCGGGCGGTGGCCGGCACGTCCGCCGCGGTCGCTCACTCGCGCGGCCAGGGGCCCATCGCCGGCGGTCGGTGCCTGACCGGGGCCGCGAAGGGGCCGACCGCTTGCGGGCGCCCATGTCTCGCGCTCCGGCACGACGACGGGATCGCGCGCCGGCCAGTATCTTCACGGGTCGATGGAGCCCGCAGACAGCTTGGTCGCTGCGAGCGGGAGCGACCTGCTCGTCGGGGTCGACGTCGGCGGCACCAAGTTCGCGCTGCGAGCGGAGACCGCGGCCGGAGCGCGCGTCGTCGACACCGTGCTCGACGCCGCCGAGTGGGCTATCGCCCCGACCGCGCGAGCCGCTGCCTGGCTCGCCGGGTGCGTGCGCGGCGCGCTGCCGGCC
>JBAPVZ010000429.1:0-1532 GCA_049283435.1 Candidatus Dormiibacterota bacterium | reverse complement strand
CGCGAGCACCTCGGGGAGCGCGTCCTGCGGGATGACGAGCACACCGTCCCAATCGCCGAAGATCCAATCTCCGGGGTTGACCCGCACCTGGCTCGTCAGCGTGCCGGTCATCGAGATCGGGGCCTCGAGGTCCCGGATCCGCGAGCGGCCGAGCGACTCGATCGGCGAGGTGTAGCGGGCGAACACCGACCAGCCCTCGATCTCGAGCAGCAGGCGGCCGTCGCGAATGCCGCCGTCGATCACGATCCCGGTCGCACCCCGCGCCCGGCTCGCGTTGCTCATCAGCTCCCCCCAGATCCCGCTCTGGACTTCGCCGGCCGACTGGATGACGGGGATGCAGCCCTCGTACATGTGCCGGAACACGCCGAAGTCGTCGAGCTTCGGGTTCGGCGGCAGCTCGTCCTTCGGCCGCATGTCGGGGCCGGCCGTGACGGTGTAGGCCGGACCCGCGACCTGCATCATGCGGTCCAGGGGCCTGATCCCGAGGTCGAGGCACTGGTTGGGCAGGCCTGCCTCGTCCATGACGTCGTACACCGCCGCCGTGTAGAGCTTGCGCAGCCGGGCCGCCGTGCCCGCGATCTCTTCTGCCGTCATCGTCCGTTCCTCCTTCCGCTGACCCTCGCGTTCGGCTGCACGCTCATTCGAAGACGCCGTAACCGGGCATCGCATGACGGCGGACGCCGTCCATGTCCAGCTCGACGCCGATGCCCGGCGCTTCGGACAGGGCGATGTGCCCGTCCTTGACGATCGAGCTCCCTCCGTCCGGCACGACCACGTAGCTGTCCCAGGCCTCCCGCTCCTCGAGCGCGTGCCACTCGAGGACCAGGAAGTTGGGAACCGAGGCGCAGGTGTGGCAGGTCGCCATCGTGCCCAGCGGCGTCGACACGAGATGTGGCGCGAACGGCAGGTAGTAGATCTCCGCCAGGTTCGCGATCTTCTTGCTTTCGGCAAGGCCGCCGCATTTCGGCACGTCGGGCATGATCACGTCCGCGGCCTGCTGCTGGAGCAGCTCGCGGAAGCCCCAGCGCAGATAGAGGTTCTCCCCGACGCAGATCGGCGTTCGACTGCGCTGCCGCACCTGGCGCAGCGCGTCGACGTTCTCCGCCGGCACCGGCTCCTCCAGCCAGAGCAGGTCGAACGGCTCCATCTCCCAGGCGATCCGGCACGCGCTCGGCACGTCGTACCGGGCATGGAGGTCGATGCAGAGATCGATGTCGGGGCCGACCGCCTCGCGCACGGCCGCGACCCGCTCCACCATCGACCGCAACTCGGCGCCGTTGACGGTGTGGTTCGCGGCGTCGAACTTCGCCGGGTGGTGGAGGTTGTCGATGTCGAACTTGACGGCCGTGAACCCCTCCGCGACGACGCGGCGCGCCCGTGCCGCGCAGCCAGCCGGCGAGCCCGAGGGATCGTCGCCGTCGCCGCAATCCGCATACAGACGGATCCGATCGCGGAACTTGCCACCGAGCAGCCGGTAGAGGGGCTGGCCCGCGGCCTTCGCGGCCAGGTCCCAGAGCGCGATCTCGATGCCG
>JBAPVZ010000428.1:0-1626 GCA_049283435.1 Candidatus Dormiibacterota bacterium | reverse complement strand
CCCGATGCGGCCGCGGGCAGGACCGCCGCGGGGCGCCGGGCGCTGGTCGCTCGTCTCCGAGCTGCGGCACGGCCAGGTGCGGCCGACGGAACGTGCGCTCGCGCTCGTCACCTCGCTGCTCGATCGCTACGGCGTGCTGACCCGGGAGACTGTCCTCGCGGAGGGGATTCCCGGCGGATTTGCGACGCTGTACCCGGTGCTGCGCGCGATGGAGGAGTCCGGCAAGAGCCGGCGGGGATATTTCGTCGAAGGCCTGGGCGGTTCGCAGTTCGCGCTGCCGGGCGCGATCGAGCGCTTGCGCGCGCATCGGGAGCCGGAGCGTGCGATAACCGCGCTCGCCGCGACGGACCCGGCCAATCCGTTCGGGGCCGTGCTTCCGTGGCCGAGCGACGCCGGCCGGGTATCCGTGGACGGGGCGGGGGAGCGCGTGGCTCGCTTCGCGCGTGTCGCGGGTGCGTTCGTCGTGCTCGACGCCGGCGACCTCCGCCTTTACCTGGAGCGGGGCGGGCGCACGCTGTGGACGCGTGACGAGGTGCGGCGCGAGCACGTGCAGCGGCTTCTCGAGGTCGCGACCCGAGCCGGACGGGTCGAGATCCAGCGCATCGACGGCCTCCCGACCCACGCCTCGCCGTTCGCCGGGCTGCTGCGTGAGGCCGGCTTCGGGACCACCCCGCGCGGTCTCGTCGCCTGGCCAGTCGCGAGCGGCCGCTGACCCGATGCCGGAAGGCGACACGATCTGGCGCGTCGCGGCGGCGCTCCGGACGCGGATCTCCGGTGCGATCGTTCGGCGCGCTTCGCACACCGGCCTGGAGGGACGTCGGATCGAAGTGGTGGAGCCGGTCGGCAAGCATGTCCTGATTCGCTTCGACGGCGGCTACACGTTGCGAACGCATCTCGGCATGCACGGCAGCTGGTACGTGCACCGGCCTGGCGAACGGTGGCGCAAGCCGGCCTGGCAGGCGCGGGTCGTGCTCGAGACCGACGAGTGGGTCGCGGTCTGCTTCTCCGCCGCGGCGGCGGAGATCACGCGGGACGTGGCCGCTGCCGTTCGCCATCTCGGGCCTGACCTGCTCGGCGACGATCCCGATCTCGAGCTTGTCGTGCAGCGCGCCCGCCAGCTGGGGGCGGAGACGGCGCTCGGTGAGCTGTTGCTCGATCAGCGCGTCGCGGCCGGGATCGGGAACGTGTACCGCTGCGAGACGCTGTGGGCCCACCGATTGAATCCGTGGCGTCCAGCCGGCTCGCTGGGTGACGACGAGTTGCGCGCCCTCTATGCCTACGCCCGTGACGCCTTGCGGCTCAACGTGCAGGGTCGACTCGCGCGCCGCTTCCCCGATCATCCGTCCGCAGCCGTCCATGGTCGGACCGGGCGGCCCTGCCCCCGCTGCCGGACGCCGATCGGGATCCGGAAGCAGGGTGCGCTCGCACGCTGGACGTACTTCTGCCCGCGATGCCAGGCGGTCGACGGAGCGCCGGCCGATCCGTCCTGACGACCGTGGGCGGCTGCGGGCGCTCGGGCGGTGGCGCCTTACGAGCCGAGGCGGCGAGGCAGGAACGTCACGACGAGCGTGACGACAAGCAGCACGAGCACGGAGAAGTGATAGGCGAGGTCGCCGTATGCGGTGC
>JBAPVZ010000427.1:0-2888 GCA_049283435.1 Candidatus Dormiibacterota bacterium | reverse complement strand
GCCTCTCATGGGGCAACGGTCGAGTCGAGTCGTCGAGGGGAGCGACGATTCCCTCTGCCAGGCGACCGTGCCATCGTCGCGGACGATCCGATAACGGATGGGGATGTCCACCGATAGCACCACATGCTCGCACTCCGGTCGCTTCGCCCGTCTGGCTCGTCCCACCCGCGATTTGCCCTACGTTTGAGGAGCCCGCGCACGGGCACGCGTGGAGGAGGTCGGTCATCGAGGGAGGGAGAAGATGGGGGAACGACGATCGGTTGCGATCGCGGATCTGGAGCGCGTGTGGGAGATCACGGCGGTCTCCTGGCATCCGGGCGGCACGCAGGTCGCGATCGCGCTGTCGCGGCCGGAGCTGGAACGCGACTCCTACCGGCGCGAGATCCGCACCGTCGAGCTGGCGACCGGCCGGACGACGTCGTGGACACCGCCCGAATGGTCGAGCACGGCGCCTGCCTGGTCGCCCGACGGCACTCGGCTCGCCTACCTCCAGCGGAGGGGCGAGGGGCCGGCGCAGCTCACGGTCGCGACGGTCGGCGGCGTCGAGGCGCACCACGAGACCGGACTCCTGCCCGAGGGGGTCGACAACTTCGCCTGGGCGCCCGACTCGCGACGGCTCTGCCTCGTCGCGTCGTTCCACGGCGAGGGTGACCCGAAACCGCGGCACCGGAACCCGCCCCGCGTGATCGAGCGGCTCCCCTACAAGAGCGACGGCGCCGGCTTCACCTACGACGTGACGACGCACCTCTACGTCTGGGATCTGGAGGCCGAGCGGCTGGTCCAGCTGACGGAGGGACCGTGGCGGGACAGCGACCCGGCGTGGTCGCCCGACGGTGGTCGCATCGCCTTCGTGTCGGCACGCCATGAGCAGCGAGGGCTCGACCTCGGCGCCGACCTGTTCGTGCTCGACGTCGCCTCCCGCGAGCTGCGCCGGCTGACGGAGACGAGAGGCCTGGTCGCATCCCCCTGCTGGTCGCCCGACGGCGCGACGCTCGCCTACGCCGGGACCGATCGGCTGCGTTCGTCCCCCTCGCACCGCCGGCTCTGGACGGTCGCCGCCGAGGGTGGCAAGGCCCGGTGCGTGAGCGAGAGCTGGGATCGCACGGTCCCCATGCTGTACGCCGGCGGGGTCGCGTTCCTCGACGAGCATCGGGTGGCGACCCTGTTCGAGGATGCGGGGCGGGTGACCTGGGCGGCGTTCGACGTTGCGACCGGGGAGCGTTCGCTGGCCGGCCCGTCCACGCCATGGCAGATCGCCGCCTGGTCGGTGAGCGCCGACCGTCGCTCCCTCGCGCTCGTCGCCTCGTCGGTGACGCGACCGCCCGAGCTGTTCCTCCAACGCGATCTGGAGGGCGAGCCCGAGCAGGTGACGCACCTCCACGACGCCTGGCTGGAGGAGGTGGCGCTCGTCGACGCCGAGCCGTTCACGGTCAGAAGCGAGGACGGCACCGAGGTCCCGGCCTGGTTCCTGCCGCCGGTCGCGAAGGGCGCGGACGGCCGAGCCCCGGTCATGCTGCGCATCCACGGCGGCCCCTACTCGCAGTACAGCATCGGGTTCGCGCTCGAGTTCCAGTACTGGGCCGGCCGTGGCTACGGCGTCGTCTTCGGGAACCCGCGCGGCAGCTCCGGCTACACCGAATCGTGGGCGCGAGATCTGGGGACAAACCGCGGTGTCATGGATCAGCAGGACGTGCTCGCCGAGCTCGACGAAGCGCTCCGCCGCTGGCCCTGGCTGGATTCCGAGCGCTCGATCGTCGAGGGCTACAGCTACGGCGGTTTCCTGACGAGCTGGCTGATCGGCCACACGAAGCGATTTCGCGTCGCCTGCAGCGGGGCGGCCCCGAACAACCTCTATTCGCAGCAGGGCACGACCGACCTCACGGCGACCAACTACCCGCTGACGATGGGCTTCAACATCCTGGAGAATCCGAAGTTCTACATCGAGCGCTCGCCGCTCACCTACGCGAACGACATCGACACGCCGACGCTGATCATCCACGGCGAGGGTGACATGCGCGTGGACGTCAAGCAGGGGGAGGAGCTGTTCGCCGCACTCGCGCTGCGGAAGGTGCCCGTGCGCTTCGTCCGCTTCCCCGGCGGCAGCCACGGGTTTGTGCGCCTGGGCCAGCCGAGTCACCGCCAGCTCCGCCTCGAGGAGATGACGGCGTGGTTCGACCGCTGGCTCTGCACGAAGGAGGGGGCGACCGGGGCCTGAGTCGGAGCGTGCGGTCAAAGGCGGCGAGCGCGCGCTCGGCGGGGGAGGCGCGCCGCCGTCCCGGCCAGCACCGCCGCGATCTCGGCGGCGATGCCGAGCTCGACAAGGGTGGGATGGACCCAGACTCCCGCGGTCAACCGCCCTCCGCCCATCCCGCCGGCGACCGGGCTTCCGGGAGCCAGCTGCTCGAACACGAGGTGGGCGCCCCACCCGTCGTTGCACGCCCAGGCGATCGCGTCCAGGTCACGAAGCAGCTGCTCCAGCCGTGCCTGAGAACAGGCGACCATACGCGCCGGCACGACGACGTAGATCTGACCACCGTCGTCGCCCTCCAGGATCACCGTTCCCTGGGCGTCCCGCGATGCGTCGGCCAGGGACGCATACGACGTGTAGCTGGACTCCGTCGCCTCCCCGATCAAGCTGCGGAGCGGACTCGCATGCTCATCCAGAGGCCCGCTCCGCGGCCACTCGTCGGAACTCATGCTCTCGACAACGCATGGCGGCGGACGGCCGGTCGTCGTGCGCGCTCACGCCGCCCGGCTCTGATCGCGGCCTGCAAGGCGTCCCTGCGAGGCATCCGCGAGTCAGCCTGACGCGACCCCGCCGAGAGCCGAGATCGCCCTCGATCACGGCGCAGCTCGGTCCCCGCCGTCAGTCCTGGATGGTGTTGGTG
>JBAPVZ010000426.1:0-1826 GCA_049283435.1 Candidatus Dormiibacterota bacterium | reverse complement strand
CGACGTCGTCGAGCCGGACCAGCTCCGCGACCAGCTCGTCGCCCGCTTCGCCGCCTACCGGTCGCGTGCCGACCCGCCGCTCGACCGCCGCCACGGCGTTCCCCCCGTGTGAAGACGCCGCGCGCCTCGATCACCTTGCGTGAGTTCCGGCCGGACGACGTCGAAGCGGCCGCCGCCTGGATCTCCGATCCCATCGTCACCCGGTTCCTGACCTGGGACGCGGGCGATCGCGAGGCGGCCCGTCGCTGGATCCGGGCGGCGATGGCGTCCGCCTCCGCGGTCCCTCGCCGCACCTGGGAGCTGGCGGCGGTCGACGCGCGGTCGGAGGTCGTCGGCGCCGGCCGCCTCACCGTCCGCGAGCCGAGCCAGCGGGCCGGCGACCTCGGCTACGTCGTGCGCCGCGATCGCTGGGGCCAGGGGGTCGGCACCGCGATCGCGCGAGCGTTCCTCGAGCTCGGGTTCGACCGCCTCGCGCTGCACCGCATCTGGGCCACCTGCGACGTCGACAACCTGGCGTCGGCCCGCGTGCTGGAACACGCGGGGCTGGAGCGCGAGGGCCGTCTCCGCGACCAACTGCTCGTGCGGGGCCGCTGGCACGACGCCTACCTGTACGCGATCGTGCGCGCCGAACCCGAGCGGGCGAGGTCGCATTTCTCCTAGACGGGATCGGCGGACGCCGTTAGCGTTCCCGTCATGAGCACCTCGATCGCACAGCGCATCATCCCGGTCCTCGCCTATGCCGACATCGCGGCCGCGCAGGAGCAGCTCGTCACCGCCTTCGGTTTCGAGCGCGGACGCCTGGATCGCGACGGAGATGGCCGCGCCGTCCATGCGGACGTCTCGCTCGGCGGTCAGATGATCTGGCTTCATCGGGTCACCGAAGAGCACGGCATGCACAGCCAGCAGGGCGTCCCGACGACCGGCGGGCTGGAGATCGTCGTCGACGACGTGGACGCGCACCACGCGCGTGCCCGGGGGGCCGGCGCCGACCTGCTGTCGGCGCCGCGCGACCAGCCGTACGGCATGCGCGAGTACGGCGCACGGGACCTGGAGGGCCGGCGCTGGTACTTCGCGACGCCGACCTGAGCGATCGACGGATGGGCTCCGGCGCGGCGTAACGGTTTTGAAACACAGGGGTCGGAGGATGTCTCCTCGAGGTGACACTGCAATGACCCAGATGATTCAGTCTTACCGTTCCCTGCCGCTCGGCCAGCGGGTGCTCGTCGGAGGCGGCGTCGCGGTCGTCGCGATCCTCCTGCTGCTCGCCCTCCCCCACATCGTCGGCGCGGTGGTCGGCTTCGCCTTCCTCCTCGTCACCCTGGCCGTCCTCGCCTTGATCGTCGCGGCGTGCGTCGTGGGGATTGTCGCACTCGTCCGCGCCCTGGGGCAGAGCGCGTGAGCGTGGCATGCCCCATCGCTCGGCGGCGGGCCACCCGGCCTGCCGCCGCCCCCTCCTCGAAGCGAGGTACTCCTCATGCATGACTCCTGGCGCGCGTACCGGCGCCTCTCGGTCGGCTTGCAGATCCTGCTTGCGCTCCTGTTCCTGGTGGCGGTCGTCATCGGGCTGTCGGTGCTGCCGAACGCACTCGCGGCGATCGGCATCGCCTTCGCGATGCTGATCGGCTTCTCCATCTGCGCGCTCCCGTTCGCGTTCGTCATCGGCGTCGTGTGGCTCATCGTTCGCGCGTCCTCGAACCGCCGTCAGCCCGCGTACTACATGCCGCCGGGCGCCTACGCTCCGATCGGCGCACGACCCGCCCCGCCGCCGCCCTTCGCGCCGGCCCCCGCCCAGCGGCAGCAGCCGCCCGGTCATCCGACGGCGGCGC
>JBAPVZ010000425.1:0-6592 GCA_049283435.1 Candidatus Dormiibacterota bacterium | reverse complement strand
GAGCAGGCGTGGATCAGCACGTTCCACAGCTTCTGCGGCCGGCTCCTGCGGACCTATCAGCCGGCCGCTGCCGGGACCCTGATCGACGGCTTTCAGGAGCAGGTCGTGATGCGCGAGACGCTGCTCGGCATGCCGTCAGAGGAGCTCGGCGAGCTCTTTCGCGTGCGCAGCAGCGGCATCTTCGCGCAGGACGCGCTCGCTTTCGTCTCGCTGATCAAGCAGAACCGCATCCATCAGCAGGAGCTGGCGCTCCTCGCCGCCGTGTCCGGCGGGGAACGGGTGCGCGCGCTCGCGAGCGTCTACCAGGCCTATCAGGCGCGGCTCGACAGCGCCGGCCTCCGTGACTTTCGCGACCTCGTGAGCCGGGCGATCGGCCTCCTGGAGGCTCGGCCGCCTCTGCTCACCCAGCTGCGCGACCAGTTCCGCTACGTGCTCGTCGACGAGTTCCAGGACGTGGACCCGGCCCAGTTCCACCTCCTGCGCACGCTCGCACCGCCGCCGGAGCACCCGCGCCTCGTCGTCGTCGGCGACCCCGACCAGTCGATCTACGCCTTTCGGGGAACCGTCCCCCGGCTGCTGCGCGACGAGTTCGCGACGATCTACGGCGGGCGTGCGGTCGAGCTCGGCGAGAGTCATCGCTGCCCGCCCGAGATCCTCGATGCCGGACGCCGGTTGCTGCGCAGCGAGGACCTGGCCAGCGTCGGCTCGCCCGAGTTCCGGGGCCTCGGCCAGGGCTGGGAGCAACCGCTGCAGGTCGTGCAGGCGCCGGACTCGGTCGAGGAGGCGACGCTGGTCGCGCGCACGGTCCGCCGGCTGTTGCTCGAGCGTCCGGAGCTGGCGCCGCACGACGTCGCGATCCTGCTGCGCTCGACGACGACGCTGGCCGCCCCGTTCGAGGAGGCGCTCGCGGCACTCGGCGTCCCGTATCAGGTGCGCGACCTCGGCACCGCGCAGCGCAACGAGGTCGTCCGATTCCTGCTCGCCTACCTGCGTGCGCTGGCGGAGCCGGACGAGGAGGGTCGGTTGGAGCGGCTCCTCGCGTCCGGCTTGACCGGTGTCCCGCGGCGGGCGCTCGGCCGCATCCGCCGGTTCGCCGAGGAGGAGGGGCGCGCGTTTCCGAGCGTCGTGCGTCGCGTGAACGCATGGCTTCATGCCGTCGATCCGACCTCCTATCCGCTGCCCTGGCCGGAGCGCGCCGGCGCGACGCCGCCGTCCACCGAGACCACCACCCCGCCCGACTTTGCGGAGTTGCTCGACGACGACGAGCGGCGTGCGCTGCATGCCGCGATCTCGGCGTTCTACCGCCTCCGCGGCCGCGCTCGGCGCCTGTCCGTGCACGCGCTCGCCTACGCGGTGCTGCTGGAGGTCGGCGTCATGCCGCGCCTGCTGGCGCTGCCCGAGGGGGCGTCCCGGGAGCGCTCGCTCGCCGACCTGCGGACGGCGATGGAGGCGTTCGGCGACCTCCAGACGGTCTGGGAGGCGCTGCACGGCGCCCCGCCGCTGCTGGCCGACGTCGCGACCCAGCTCGGGACCTGGATCGCGTCGGCGGCCGACCGGGACGCGACGGCGCCGGCCGCAGCCCCTCCCGGCGGCGCGGTGCAGCTGATGACCGTGCATCAGGCGAAGGGGCTCGAATTCGAGGTTGTCTTCCTCGGTGGTTTTGCGCGCGGCGTCTTCCCACTCGCGGCACGGCCCCACCCCGTGCTCCAGGAGGCGGATCAGCGCTGGCTGGAGGAGACCCTGCAGGGATTCCGCCCGTCGTGGCCCAGCGATGGGGCCGCGCACCTCGCGGAGGAGGCGCGCCTGGCTTACGTCGGCATGACCCGAGCGAAGCGGCGGCTGTACCTCTCGTTTGCGGACGAGTACGACACGCTCGCCGGTGCCTCCCCCTTCCTCGAGCACCTGCGGGTACTACCCGCGCTTCGAGCGGCGGCACCGGGTACCGCGGACGGCGCGGCGGATGCGGGGTCGATCCTGACCGCGTCGGAGGCGGAGTTGCTGCTCGCCGGCCGCGACCTGGACTCCTCCACCTGGGCGCAGTGCATCGCCCTCGGACTCGACGTCGCCTGGCTCCAGGAGCCGGCAGCCGGCCTGCCCTTCCTGCCCTACCGAGACCCGCCGCAGAGCGTCGATCCCGGCCATTTCAGCCCGACCTCGCTCAACGACTACCTGCGCTGCCCCCGTCTCTACTACTACAACCACCATCCGGGCCTGACCTCGCCGCCGCGAGGGTTCCAGCTCGAGCGCGGCAGCTTCCTGCACCGGGTGCTCGAAGAGTTCCACAAGCGCGAGGCGGAATGGGTGGGTGAACGCGCGGAGGTGCAGCGGGAGTGGCTGGAACGCACGCTGGAGCCCCTCCTCCAGGACTATCTGGACCGCGTGGCGACGATCCTCGACCGGGATCGCGAGGAGCGCGAGGTCCGGCGCATGCTCGGCAACTACGTCGCGTTCGTCACCGGCCCGCAGCCGATGCGCCGGCTGCGCACGCTGGCGACCGAGCAGCGCTTCTTCCTCCCGCTGGACGGCAGCGAGGTGCGCGGCAAGATCGACCGCATCATCGACTCCGGAGACGGCCGCTGCGAGATCATCGACTACAAGACGGGACGCGGCTCGGGGATCCAGAAGACGTTCGAGCGCTACTTCGGCTCCGACCTCTTCGACGTCCAGCTGCTGATGTACGAGATCGCCTGCCGGGAGGCGGTCGACGAAGAGGGCCGGCCGTTGGGCTTCGACCCCGGCGTGCTGTCGGTCTGGTTTCCCAAGGATCAGGTCTACGGCTCGATGCGGCAGTCGCTGTTCCCGCTGGAGCGCGAGGCACCGGGGGTCAACCGGCGCACGCAGCGCGCCGTGCACGGCGAGGACATCGAGCGGGGACGTAGCCTCGCCGTGCAGGCGATCCGTCGCATCCGCGCCGGCGACTTCGCACCCGCCCCCCGCCCGGACGTCGCCGGCACCTGCCTCAGCTACGTGGGCTGCCCGCACAGCGCGATCTGCCCGTTCGGGGGCTCGGCACCGGAATGACCCCGTCTCGCGGAATCACCCTGCCCCTCCCGCCGGGTGCCCGCCGTACGGGCCCGGCAGCGACCGCGGAGCAGGCGAAGGCCGCTCGCGCCGACCCCCGCCGCCCGCATCTGATCGCCGCCGGTCCGGGCACCGGGAAGACGTTCACGATGGTCGAGCGGTATCGCTGGCTCGTCGGGCACGAGCGTATCCCGCCCGAGCGAATCCTCGCCGTCACGTTCACCGAGGCGGCTGCGGGCGAGCTCCGCGAACGGCTGGAGCGGGAGCTCGGCCGGCCGCTCGACGAGGCGCCGATCAGCACGTTCCACGGGCTCTGCTCCCGACTGCTGCAGGACCACGCCTACGAGATCGGGATGCCGCGCGAGGTGCGCGTGCTCGACGACGTCGACCAGCGGCTGCTGCTGGAGGGACTGCGAGCCGACCTGCTGAGCGGCGCCGCGGGCGACCTGCCGGCCGACCTCGCGGTCCTGCAGCCGGACGACATCGACAGCCTGCTGCGCTCGGGTCCCGGCTTCGCGCTGAAGCTGAAGGGACGTGGCATCAGCCCGGACGACTTCATCGCGATCACGCGCCGCCATCACGAGCACGCATGGGGCCCCGGGGCGACGAACCCGGCGGCCGGCGCCGAATGGGAGACGGCCCGCGTGCTGCACGCGATCTACCTCGCCTACCAGGCCCGGCTCGAAGCGCTCGGCAGGATGGACTTCGACGATCTGCTGCTGCACGTGACACTCGCCCTTGCGAGCCATCCCGACTTCGCGGACGCCTGCCACCGTCGGTTCGCCCAGATCCTCGTCGACGAGTTCCAGGACACGAACCGCCTGCAGCTGGAGCTGGTGCGCGGGCTGGCAGCGCCCGGGTTCGGTAACGTCACCGCGGTCGGCGACGCGAAGCAGTCGATCTACGGATGGCGCGACGCGGACCTGGACAACGTGCGCACGCGATTTCCCGGGGACCGCATCCCGCTCACGATCAACCGGCGCTCCCGTCAGGAGATCCTCGACCTCGCGACCGACTTCATCCGGCGGGACGAAGCGTTCGGGGAGGAGCCGGCGCTGACCGCCGAACGCGGGACCGGCGGCCGCTGCATCTCGCTCGTGATGGCCCCGGACGCGGACACGGAGGCGCGGCGGGTGGTCGGCGAGATCGGTCGCCTGATCCGCGCCGGGCGGCCGCCGGGCGACATCGCGATCCTCACCTCGTCGGTGCGCCGGCTGCCGGCCGCCTTCGAGAACGAGCTGCGCCAGCAAGGCATCGCCTACCTGACGTCGGCAGGGTCCGGCTTCTTCGACCGCGAGGAGGTGAAGGACATGCTGGCGCTGCTCCGTCTCGTCGCCGATCCGATGGACGACGGTGCGCTCGTCCGGATGCTCCAGGGTCCGATCGTCCGTCTCTCCGACCGGACCCTCTATGCGCTCGCCGGGCGGCGTCTGGTGAGGCAGGGAGACCGCGACTCGCTCTATCGCGAGCGCGGCGTCCGCCTGCGCGATTGCGTCGATCGCTCCCGCGCCGAGGGCTGGCCGGAGCTCGACGAGCGGGTGGCACGGCGGCTCGAGCAGGTGCTCGACGCGCTCGACCGCCTCGGCGTCGAGAGCGACACGCTGACGATCGCGGAGCTCCTGCAGCGGGTGCTCGACGACACCGGCTACCTCCGCCACACGCAGCTGCGGGCGCGGCGAGAGGGGGCGCGGGCGCTGCGCAACCTGCACAAGGTGATCGCAATGGCGAGCCGGTTCGAGTCGCAGCGAGCGCTCGCCGGCATCGGAGACTTCGTGGCCAGGGTCGGCGAGGTGATGGAGGCCGCGGTTCCGGTCGCCGAGGCGGAGGAGACCGCCCCCGACGCCGTCCATCTGCTGACCGTGCACGCGGCGAAGGGCCTCGAGTTCGGCGCCGTCTTCCTCGTCAACGTCGAACGGCCGCGCATCCGCGATCGCGAGCAGCTGTTCTTCGACCCCGACCGCTACGGGTTCCTGATGAAGTGGTGGCGAAACCGAATCCACGCCCGCTACGAGGATCACGTGCCGGATGCCGAGACCGGAGCCAAGGAGCTCGGTGAGCGGCGGCGGGTCGTCTATGTCGCACTGACCCGGGCTCGCGACCAGCTGTGCGTCTCGGCGACGCGGCCGGAGCCGGACCCGGCGGACATCGACGTCCAGGCCGACGATCACTTCGCGGAGCTGCTGCAGTGGGCGCTCGTGCATCCGGAGGCCGCGCAGATCCTGAGCGCCGATCAGCTCGACCTGCCCGGGGCCGCTCCCGAGCGCACCGCACCGCCGCTCCCCGGGGGCGCCGACGCGATTCCGCGCGTCCTGCGGCAGGTGGAGCGCCTCCGAGCCACGGCCGCACCGGCGTCCGCCCCCGCTGCCGGCTCGACTCCCCGCCAGGCGCCCGTCCGGCTCAGCTTCTCTCAGCTGCACACGCTGGAGATCTGCCCGGTCCGCTACCGCTTCCAGGAGGTGTGGCGGGTGCCGGAGCCGCCCGACGAGCTGCGGTGGCGGGCGGCTCGCACCAATGGCGGGGCTGCCGAGCTCGGCTCCGCGGTGCATGAGGCGCTCGCGACCGCCCATCAGCTCGGCGGTCCGCCGCTGGATCACTACCAGGGCCCCGCGGCCGGTCGCGACATGCTGGAGCGCTACGCAGCGCACCCGCTGGCCGCCGCGCCAACCCTCGGGGTCGAGGTCGAGTTCAACCTGCTGCTGGAGAATGCGGCGGACCCGGCGCCGGCGGTCCGCGTGCGCGGGCTGGTCGACCGCGTCTGCGAGGTCGACGGTCGAACCATGCTGGTGGACTACAAGACGAACGCGCGACTCGACGCTCGACTGCAGGCCGCCTACGAGCATCAGCTGCGGATCTACGGGCTCGCCGCGGCTCGTGGCCTGCTGCCCGGCGGCCGCGACGTCGCCCTCTGCCTGTTCGACCTTCGGCGCGGCGTCGCGATCGACGTCCGAGCGGATCCGACCGATGCCGAACGCAAGGTGCTGGCCGCCGGCCGGGCGGTGGCCGCCGGCGACTTCGCGTTTGGCCCGGAGCACGCGGCACGGCCCTGCGCACTCTGCGCGTACCGCCCGATGTGCCCGGATCGGCTCGGATGACCGCCGAACCGTACGAGGTCCGCTATTTCGAACGACGCCAGATCCACGAGGCGATCGCCTTTGCCGAGGCGGGCGGCATTGCGGTGCATCGCAACCTCGACTCCTATCACGGCCGGCGATCGCGGGGCGGCATCGTCATGCGCAAGCCGTTCGTGCACGTCATCGGCCTGCGGCCGGTGCTGATGCGGTGGGCGCGCGAGCACGCGGTACCCGTCGCGGCGATCCAGCCCGAAGGCAAACGTCGGGTTGCGCACGTCGACGTGTTCGGGCAGTATGCTGAGGGGCTAATCGCCCAATTGCACACTAACGAGATGTGATGCGGTCCCGTCGCGCACGGATGATCCTCCAGCGCGAGCGCAATACGGCGTAGTGTGTGAGCCGCTGCAGAATTTGATACTCATTCCCTCCCTCCCTCGGGCGCCCTTCGGGGCGCCCGTCTTCGTTCCCGGGCCGGTCCGGCCCGTTTGACCCTGGCACGC
>JBAPVZ010000424.1:0-3053 GCA_049283435.1 Candidatus Dormiibacterota bacterium | reverse complement strand
CTCAACCAGCGGTGCCAAGTTCAGATCCAACGCCGCAAGCTGGTCGGGAAACGCTGCTTCCGGCACCCATTCAAGCTGGACGATCCGCGCACGGTGTCGGTCCAGCGCGGGCGGCACGCGGAGCGGTCCCATCAGGACGAGCCGCGCCCCGGGATGGGCAGCGAGGAAGTCCTCGAGTGCATCTCCGATCAGGGCCAGATCCGCGTCGTGCGTGTCGGTTCCGGAGCAGTAGCCGACGGTGAAAGATGCACGGACGTCCCGCGTACGTCGCCGGCGACGCCGCGCACGCTCGGAGACAACGGCGAGCGTCGAGTCGACGCCGTTTCGGTGCACGTACGCTGGAACGCCCATCCGCACCATGTGTCTCGCGATCTCGGGCGTGGACGCAATGCCCGCCCCACACTCGGTCAGCATCGCGGCATAGCGATGTGCCGTCTGGACCCACTCATCTCGCTCTGGTCGGGATCGACGCCCATGGATCGGGATCTCGTCCGCTAGCTCGGGATCGAACACGAGATCGTCGACGTCGTAGAAGGTTGGAACGCCCGCCCCCCGCGCCGCTCGCACGTGCGCGACCAACTCCTGCGTCGCCGGCGCCCGATACACGATCACCGCGTCCGAGGTCGTCAGATCACGTGCGATGCGCGGATCGGCGTACCAGCGAACGGTGGCGTCGACGCCGTGCAGCGCGAGCTGCTCGACCTTCTGATGCACGCGATAGTGCAGTGGGGGTCCCTCCGCTCCCACGATCAGCAGAACGCGGCGCGGCAGGACACGACGGGATTGGTTGGCGCGCTCGGCAGCAGCGTGCCTTGGAGCCCGCCGGTGGGCAAGGGCCATGTCGTATACGCGCACCAGGCTGGCTGCAATCAACTCCCTGGGAGGGTCACCGGTGGCGAACGGATCGAGCTCCAGACACCCCCGCAGCCCACTCGCCCGCAGCCGGTGCACCCCCTCCACGGAAGGGCCGAGCACGTGGTCGGCCGAGTCAAGTGCCTCCCGGAGGCGAGTGTTCCGCTCCGCGAGTGCTCGCGTTCCCCGCTGGCAGGCGCATGACCCGGGAGCGACGGCCGGGATGCACGACTCGCCCTTGGCATCCACGCAGGTGCCGCGCTCGCACACCCAACCGAGGTCGTGCATCGAGACAACGACCGCCGCCTCGTTTGCTCGTGCGATCTCCACGAAGGAGGCTCCGAGACCAAGCGCTGAGTGCAAATGGACGACGTCCGCATCCCAATGCTGCAGGATCGCCGCGAATCTCGCCTCTGCCCCGTTCAGCGGCTCTTGCTGGGTCGAGCCCTTCCGCCGCGTGACACGATCAGACGTTTCGGGTCGCGGCATCTCGGCGCGGCTGAAAGAGATCACGTGTTGCTCGACGTCTCCGCGCATCGCGAGCGCAGTGACGACGCCCGTCACCTCGTGCCTGGCAGCACCCGGCACCGCCACTTCGCATCCAGCACCGACGTGCATCACCCGCACGCGATCCTTATAGCAGGCAGCAGGCCGGGCCAGGCGACGAACCGAGCGACCCGCTTGACAAGAGGCTGGCGATGCGACGCTAAAGTATCGCGCGTGATCTACAGAACGCCGGGAGCGTCGCTCGGGCGTCCACCAGGCGGCGAGCTGAGGCTCGCCATCGGGTCGGAACGATGAACGACGCGTTGCGCGCGTCGATCGTGATCCCGGTGCTGGACGAGGTGTTCCTGACGCGGCTCTGCCTGCTGAGCCTCGACATTGCCGACCTCGGCGATGCGGAGATCATCGTCGTCGACAATGGATCGACCGACGCGACCCCGGCACTGCTCGCCGAATGGTCGGCTGCGAAGCCCGATCGCATAGCTGTTCGTTCCGACGAGAACCTCGGATTCGCACGGGGCTGCAACCTCGGCGCCGCGCGCGCGTCGGGCGATGCGCTCGTGTTCCTCAACAACGACACGTTCGTGCTCCCCGATTGGCTGACCTCGCTGCTGCGGCCGTTCGCCGATGCGTCGGTATGGGTTACCGGCTCCCGCCTCCTGTATCCGAACGGGCGCGTGCAGCACGCCGGAGTCGTTTTCGTCGAGGACGGTCCGGGTCACGCCTTCGCGGGCCTGGCGGGCGACCTGCCCGTAGTGCTCGAGGAGCGTGAATACCAGGCGGTGACGGGCGCGTCGCTCGCGATCCGCCGGGACGTGTTCGAGCGCTTCGGCGGATTCGACACCGCCTTTCTGAACTCCTACGAGGACGTTGACCTCTGCCTCAAGGTCCGAGCCGCCGGCGGTCGCATCCGCTACGTCCCCACTTCGGTCGCCTACCACTGGGAGAGCATGAGCAAAGGCCGCCTCAGCGCCAACGACCTGCGCAACAAGGAGCTGTTCCTCTAGCGTTGGCGCGGCCGTTTCGAACCCGACTACGAGCGAGTGATGGAGGCTGCTGCGGGGGCAGGGTACGATCTCTCCGATCGTCTCCCCTCCCGCCGAGAGCAGCACGAGAGCCAAGTCGCGCTCGAGGAGGCTGCCAACGAGCGGGATCGGATTCGTCCGGAGCGGGATCGGCTCGCCTCGGAGCTGGCGACGACGCGATCCGCGCTCGAGAGCACGACCGCCGAGCTGCGCGCGATGATGCAGACAAGGAGCGTGCGGGCCGCGCGCTGGCTGGCGCGGCACGGCCGCCGCCTGCTGCGCACTTCGCCCTAGTGCCCCCGTCGACGGCGGCCCAGCTGGCGGCTCGGCTACCATAGCGGCCTGTGTTGCCGAAGCGGGACCGTCTGGCGCGGTGGCTCACGGGCCGCGGAATCGAGATCGGGGCTCTCCATCGCCCCCTCCAGGTCCCGGGCGAGGCGCAGGTCACCTATATCGATCATCTGCCGGTGGAGAAGCTTCGCGAGCACTATCCGGAGTTGGCCGGTCTCCCGCTGACGCCCGTCACGATCATCGGCAGCGCCGAGGATTTGAGCGCGTTCGCCGACGGGTCGGTGGACTTCGTGATCGCGAATCACCTGCTCGAGCATCTCGAATACCCGGCGAAGGGCCTGATCGAGTTCCAGCGAGTGCTACGGCCGGGAGGGATCGTCT
>JBAPVZ010000423.1:0-2805 GCA_049283435.1 Candidatus Dormiibacterota bacterium | reverse complement strand
CGGGTCTCGCCGACCGCGGCATCGTCCGCGTCGGCGCTACGGTGCGGCGACCGTGGGGTCGCTGGACACCCTCCGTGCACGGTGTGCTGCGGCATCTGGCGGCGGTGGGATTCCGGGGCGCACCGCGGCCGCTCGGTCGCGACGAGGCGGGGCGCGAGGTGGTGAGTTACCAGCCGGGGGAGGAGTCCGGCTGGCGGCTGCGAGCGGCACTCCAGCGGGCGGAGGGGGCGTTCGCGGTCGGCGATCTGGCTCGCCGCTTACGCCTCGCGCTCGCTTCGTATCGATGTCCGGCGGAGGCCGTCTGGCAGCTCGCCGCGGGCGCGCCGGTCGCCGGGCAGCAGCTCCAGCACGGCGACCTCGGGCCCTGGAACGTGCTCTGGACCGGCGAGCGGTCGGTCGGCATCATCGACTGGGACCTGGCCGGGCCCGACGATCCGCTCACCGACACCGCGTTCGCCGCCTGGTTCACGGTTCCCTTCCTGGACGACGAGCGGGCGGCCGCGCGCGGGTTCACCCGCTGCCCCCTGGACCGCCAGGAGCGGCTGGACGCGTTCTGCGTCGGGGCCGGGGTTGCTCGCACCGAGCTCGTCGCCGCCGTGCTCGACGTGCAGGCGCGGTGGCGCGATCGCATCCGGGCGCGCAGCCGGGAGGGGCGGGAACCGTGGGTGACGCTGCGCCGTCGCGGCGTCGACCAGGCGGATGAGCGCGACCGCCGCTGGACCGCCCGCGCGTTCGCCGGCGAAATCGAGGAGCGGTCGTGACCGGTGCTGGGGGCCGACCCGCCGACGGGACGCCGCGGACACCGGCCGAGGAGATCGCCGCCGCCTGGAATCGCGAGCGACCGGGAACGCCGACGAGCTCGATCCCGATCGCGACCCCGATCCGCCGGCTCGCCAAGCTGTTCACCGACGACCGGCAGCGGGTGCTGGCGCGGGCCGGGGTCGACGACGCGACGCTGGATCTGCTGAGCGTGCTGCGCCGCAGCGGACCGCCGTACCGGCTGAGCACGCGAGAGCTGACGGAGCGGACGCTCGTGACGGCGGGCGCGATCTCGCAGCGGGTCGCCCGTGCCGAGCGGGAGGGGCTGGTGACGAGACAACCGGGGGAAGGCAGGCGGCGGATCGTGCTGGTGACGCTGACCGGGGCCGGCCACCGCCTGATCGAGGCGACGGTGGATCTGGTGCTGCACCGTGAGGCGAGCCTGCTGGCGGGCTTGGCCGAAGGCGAACGCGACCAGCTGGCGGCGCTGCTGGACCGCCTGCTGGCCGACGTGCGGACACGGTCGCGGCAGCCGCTGGGGGGCTGAAGGGTGTCTCAGTCCTGCGCGCCGTCCGACGCAGGCGGGAGATCCAGGCCGAGGTGGTGGGCCAGGGCGTCCCGGACGCGCCGCCGCAGGTGGGGCTCGGTGACGTAGCCGACGCCCGCCGGCGGCATCTCGGTGCGCAGGGCCAAGACGGTGCGGACCTGGCTCCCGATGACGACGCCCGCGCGTGCGAGCCTGGCCGTCCCCGACGGGAAGCCGACATCGCCGGGGAAACGTTCCTCGGTCCGTGCTGAGGTGATCGGGATGACGGTCACCAGCCCACTTCGGTGGAACGGCTCGTAGGAGACGACGAGGCAGGGGCGCCGGCCGGATTGCTCGTGGCCCTCCACCGGATCGAGCCGAAACGAGAGGACCGCCCAGCGAAGGCTGCGGACGCTCATTCCGGCCAGATCGCTCGATCCGCGGTCTGGAACTCCTCTTCCAGCTGCGCGACCTCTTCGCGGAAGCTCGGATCATTGGCGGCGACCGCCCAGACCGCGCTTTCATCCTGGTAGCGCCGGCGCTGGATGTACTCCTGGAGTGCCGTCTCCACGAGCGCATCCTGGCTCGGGGCTGCGTGCTCCTGCTGTACGAGCTTTCTCACTGCCTCCACCGTGTCAGAAGACAGCTGATACGTGCGTTTCACTTTCACACGTCGATGTTACACGTCAAAAATTCCGATCATGCCGTCGTTAACACCCGCCGTTGGCGAGTCCCGCGGCGCGTTCTACCGTCCTCGCCATGAAGCTCCCCGTCCACCTCGCGGAACGGCACCGGACGCTGCTCCTGCTGCTCGTGGGGCCGGTCCTGCTCGGCGCCGCCGTGCTCCTCGGTGTGTGGTGGTTCCTCCCGCCCGCGCACCCGACCTCGGCGCCGACGACGGGAGGCCTCGGGCAGCTCGCCGCGCCCTCGCCGGGCCTCCTCGTGCAGGTGAGCGGGGCCGTGCTCCACCCGGGCCTCTACCACGTCCCGCCCGGCACCCGCGGCTACACCGTCGTGCAGCTCGCCGGCGGCCTCAGCACCGACGCCGACGCGGACAAGCTGCCGAATCTCGCCGTCGTGCTGAAGGACGGCGCGATCATCAAGGTGCCGCGCCTTTCGGCGACCAGTCGCTCGGGCGCGGCGGCCAAGCTCAGTCTCAACACGGCGACCGCCGGCCAGCTCGCGACGATTCCCGGGTTCACTGCGCAGCTTGCCCAGGCTGCCGTTCTCTATCGCACCGACGCCGGCGGGTTCACGTCGCTGACCCAGCTGGAGAGCGTTCTCGGCATGGACCCGGCCGCCTACGCGAAGGCGAAGTCCCATCTCACCCTCTGAACCGCGACGCGCGCCGTTCGAGGAGCTCGTGCAGGCGCTGCGCACACTCCCCGCACTCGCGTGTCTGGGCGCCTTCTCGCTCGGCGTCGGCGTCGCCGCGATCGTCTGGCCTGCCGTGCCCACGCTCGGCCTGGCGGCGCTCGGCGGCGCGGGGCTGGCGGCGATCGCGGCGATCGTCGTGCGAC
>JBAPVZ010000422.1:0-3439 GCA_049283435.1 Candidatus Dormiibacterota bacterium | reverse complement strand
CACCCCGCGACGCATCCCCGACGCGCAGGCGGATGCGGAACGCGTACTCCGCCCTGGGGTCGAGCGCCGTCGCGTCGACGTCCACGGCCGGCCTGGCTAGGTGCCCTGACCGGGGTTCGAGGGGACTTCGAGAATCGCGTCCCCCTCGACATCGACGCCGGCGCCCGGCAAGGCGGCCTGGACGGTGGTGCGGGCGGGCGGCGGGTCGCCGAAGTACCGCTCGTAGATCCCGTTCATGACGGTGAAGTTGCCGAGGTCACGCAGATAGACCCGCACCTGCACCACGTCGGCGAGCTCGCAGCCGGCTGCCCGCGCCACCGCCTGCAGGTTCTCGAACATCTGGACCACCTGCCCCGCGAACGTGTCGGGCAGGCTGCCGTCGGGCGCCTTCGACCCCTGTCCGGCGAGGAACACGAAACCGCCGGAGCGGATCGCCTGGGAATAGGGGCCGGCCGGTCGCGGCGCGCCGCCGGTCTCGATTCGCGTCCTCGCCATCGTCACCCTCCTGCGCAGCGTGGCTCGCGCCCCGGCGGCACGAGGGAGCACGGCATCGTCCGCGCCCCGGAAGTCCGTACAATACCTGGGCGCAACGCTGGGGCGTGGCCAAGTTGGTAAGGCGCCTCGCTCTGGACGAGGAGATCCTGGGTTCGAATCCTAGCGCCCCAGCCACCGTCGCCTCTCCCCTCCGCGGGGACGCGCCGTCCTCGGCGGCCGCTCCCCGTCGAACCGGGCTCCCCCGCCCACTACGATGGACGGCAATGGCCGATCCCGATCGCTACCTGACCGTCGCCCGCGCCTTTCTCCCGGTGCCCGACCCGGACGGCGGACTCGTCTTCGCCAGCGACCTGCCCGGGCATCCCCAGATCTACCGGCAGGCGGGCCCCGACCGCTTCCCGATCCGCCTCAGCACGAGCCGCGACCGCACGCTGCCGATCGCGACGACGCCGTTCGGGCTGCTCGCGAGAGTCGACCAGGGCGGTAACGAGCTCTGGCAGCTCGGCTTTCTCGAAGCCGGCGAACTGCGCTTGATCACGACTGACCGGGCGGCGATCCATCGCGACGTCACGCTCGCCGAGGACCGGCGGAGCGCCGTCGTCGTGACCAACCCGGGCGGCCAGGCCGACTGGGTCGTCGCCCGCCTCGACCTGGCGACGGGCGAGCTCTCGACGCTGCTCGACCGCGGCGGCTCGTGGGCCTGCCTCGGCGTCGCGCCCGACGGCACGATCGCGGTCGCCGAGCAGCACGGCTCACTGCGTAACGACGCCTACCTGCTGCACCCGGACGGCGAGCTGGTGCCGCTGCTGCCTGAGACGCGCGTCGTCGGCGGCGCCTGGTGGGCAAGCGGCCGGCTCTACGTCATGACCGACGCCGGCTCCGGCTTCGTCGGGCTCGTCGAGGTCGATCCCCGCTCGCCCGCCGCCCCCGTGCGCACGCTCTTCGACGAGGCGCACGACCTGGCGGGAGTCGTCCCCAGCGACGACGGCACCAGGGCCGCGCTCGTCGTCAACGACGGCACGCGGGATCGGCTGGAGGTCGTCCACCTCACGAGCAGCGAGCGGACGCCGCTGGCGACGCCCTGGCCCGGCGTCGTCTACGGGGACAACACGACGCATGCGGGCGATCACGTCGCCTGGCTGGGCGACGCCCTCCTCGTCGCGTGGGAATCGCCGACGCATCCGGCCGAGCTGCTCGAGCTGCCGACCGGCGTGCGCTGGACGAGCGCCTCGGGCGAACCGCTGAGCGGGCTCGTCGAGCCGGAGGACGTGACGATCCCGGGCCATCAGGGCCTCCAGATCCCGGCCCTCTGGTTCCGGTCCACCGCGCCCCGTCCGGAGGGTCTGCCTCGCACGACCGTCGCCCTCTTCCATGGCGGCCCCGAGGGGCAGAGCCGGGCGAACTACCAGGGCCAGCTGGCGGTGTGGATCGCCGCCGGCTTCGACGTGCTCGCGCCGAACGTGCGCGGCAGCACCGGCTATGGCTACGCCTACGCGAGCCTCGACGACCGCGAGCGCCGCTGGGACGGCGTGCGGGACGGCGTGCAGTGCGGGCGCTGGCTGAAGGAGACCGGACGCGCGGACCGGCTCGTCGCGATGGGTGCGTCGTACGGGGGGTTCATGACGCTCGCCGTCATCGTCGAGGCGCCGGACCTCTGGGACGCGGCCGTCGACATCGTCGGCATCGGCGACTGGCACTCGTTCTTCCGCAACACGAGCGGCTGGCGGCGCTCGATGCGGGCGGTCGAGTACGGCGATCCGGAGCTGCCGGAGGACGCCGAGTTCCTGGCTCGGTTCAGCCCGCTGCGCCAGGCGGACCGGATCCGCGCCCACCTGCTCGTCATCCATGGGCGGAACGACCCGCGGGTGCCGGTCTCGGAGGCCGGCGCGATCGCGGAGGCGGTCGCCGGGTCCGAGCTGATGGTGTTCGAGGACGAGGGGCACGGCCTGACGCGACACGCGAATCGGGCTCGTGCGTACGGCAGAGCGCTCGCGTTTGCGACCGAGCGCCTGGTCAGCACCGGATAGGATCGGAGTGGTTTCGCGCACCGTGTCAGAGGTGGGGGCCCGGCGCCGGCCGCTGCCGGCCGGCGACCAGCTCCGGCGCGACACCCGAGTAACGAGCGCACGTCCCCGACCGTTCTCCCTGCACCGGGTATTCCCCCTGGGGAGCGGAGGCCGGGGTGGTATCGAGGTGGAGAGCTTTTGGAGTCCGCAGTGGACACGATCGCGCCGGCGTCGCGTGAGACGCTGGAGGTGACCCGGGTTCGGGACGGATCGATCGGCGCGGCCGGCGGGCCGGCGCCGCGTGGACGCTCGGCCTGATGCGCTGGCTTCGCTGGCTGCGGCCGGGGTTGGCCGTCAAGCGCTGGCTGCTCCTGCTCGCCATCTCGATCCTGCTCATCGACCTGGGCGTCACCTACCTGCTGCGCGACTTCTACGACATCGCGACGCTGCCCGGCCAGTTCTACTGGATCACGCTCCAGTTCCTGCCGCGGTGGCTGCGGGCGGGCATCTTCGGCGCCATCGGCGTCGGGCTGCTCGTGTTCTCGTTCTACAAGCTGCAGCGTTCGGTGCTCGGTCCGTTCATCCCCGGCGGCACCGGACGCAGCGTGCCGGAGATGATCTACGCCTACCGGACGCGCAACCGAGGCCCGCGCCTGGTCGCGATCGGCGGCGGCACCGGGATGTCGACGCTCCTCCGCGGCTTGAAGGGGTACACGTCGAACCTCGCCGCGATCGTGACCGTCGCCGACGACGGGGGCTCCAGCGGCCGCCTGCGCGAGGAGTACCGGATCCTGCCGCCGGGCGACTTCCGGCAGTGCCTGGTCGCGCTCGCCGACGCCGAGCCACTCGTCAAGCGGCTGTTCAACCACCGATTAACCGAGGGCAGCCTCGACGGCCACTCGTTCGGGAACCTCTTCATCATGGCGATGGCGGACATC
>JBAPVZ010000421.1:0-9406 GCA_049283435.1 Candidatus Dormiibacterota bacterium | reverse complement strand
CCGACGCCCTGGATCGCGCGGGCGGCGATGAGGACACCGGCCGACGGGGCCAGGCCACCGGCGAACGACGCGAGGGTGAAGAGGACGACGCCGAAGAGCAGGGTCCGGCGGCGGCCGAACAGGTCACCGGCGCGCGCGCCCAGCAGCAGGAGGCCGCCGAACGTCAACGTGTAGGCCGTCAGCACCCACGACAGGTTTGCCGCCGTGAAGCCGAGGCCCTCGCGTATGCCGGGCAGTGCGACGTTGACGACGGTCGCGTCGAGCATGACCATCAGCTGCACGCCGAGCACGACCGCGAGCACGACGCCGGGGGAGACCGCGGTACGGCTCGCGATGCGACCGCGGACGACAGAATCGATCGACAAGGGGGACTCCTTTGCTCTCAACGGGACCGGACGGAATCGGAGGCTGTCTCCGCTACTGAACTATACGGAGGTTGGCTCCGCTTTATTCCGGGCGAGTCATCGAATCGAGGCAAAAAGAGCCGTCGCACGCCGCAGCCGGAGCGACGCAAACCAGTACCGGTGGAGGGCTCCGGTTATTTCGCCGGCAGATCTGCAACGATGAGCAGGACGGGGCCAGGCAGGGAGAAGACGAGGGAATGAGCCGGAGGTATGCTCCGATTTACAGAGCGTAGAGTTGATGAACGAGATGACCGACACTGATCGGTTGGAAGCTCCCACCGTGGGAGCCGTCCCCGAGACACACCACTTGCGGGCCGATGCCCGCCGCAACCGCGACCGGCTGGTCACCGTCGCCGCTGCCGTCTTTGCCGAGAAGGGCGTGGACGCTCCGCTGGAGGAGATCGCACGCCGCGCCGAGGTCGGGATCGGGACCCTGTACCGGCACTTCCCCACCCGCCTCGATCTCGTCGGCGCGATCTACCTGGACGAGGTGGACGCGCTCTGCGGTCGGGCCGACGAGCTGCTCGCGCAGGAGGAGCCGCTCGAGGCGCTCCGCGCCTGGCTGGAGCGCTGGGTCCAGTACGTGGCGACGAAGCGCGGCCTGGCTCGGGCGCTGCAGGAGCTGCGGGAGTCGCAGCCGGACGTGCTCGGGTCAACGCACCATCGGATCCTGTCCGCGCTGCAGTCGCTGCTGCGGGCGGCCGAGGCGCAAGGGCAGGTCCGGCCGAACGTCGATCCGAACGACGTGCTGCGCGCACTCGGCGGCATCTGCATGTACGGCGAGCGGATGGTCGACGTCGAGCAGACGATGCGAATCCTGGATCTGCTGGTCGACGGTCTTCGGTACGGAGCCGTCGTCGAAGCCTGAGCGCCGCGGCGGGCGGCGAGCGCCGGGAAGGCCGCAGCAAGTAGATTCGTCCAGGTGACGAGTCCCGCCGAGATCCTCCAGACCCTGCTTCGGTTCGACACGACGAATCCACCGGGCAGCGAGACCGAATGCGTTCGTTGGGTGGACCGCCTGCTCAGGGACGCCGGTCTGCCGACGACGCTCGTCGGTGCGGTGCCGGAGCGGCAGAACCTGGTGACCCGTCTGCCCGGCAGTGGCGAGGGCCCGACCGTGCTCGTGCACGGCCACGTCGACGTCGTGCCGACGAAGGGACAGCCATGGACGGTGCCGCCGTTCGAGGGTCGTCTGCAGGACGGATTCCTCTGGGGCCGCGGAGCGCTCGACATGAAGGGATCGGTCGCCGTCATCCTCTCGACCGTGCTCCGCCTGCAGCGGGAGGGGGTGCGACCGCCCGGCGATCTCGTCGTCGCGATCACGGCCGACGAGGAGGCCGGCAGCGATTTCGGTGCCGGCTACCTGGTCCGCGAACACCCCGAGCTGCTGCAGGGGGTCACCTACGCACTCGGTGAAGGGGGCGGGCAGTCGGCCGAGATCGCCGGCCGGCGCCTCTACCCGATCGCGATCGCCGAGAAGCGCGTCTGCTGGATGCGGGCGACGCTGCGCGGCCCGGCCGGACACGGCTCCTCGCCGGTCTTCGGCGGCTCGATGAGCCGGTTGCGCCGGCTCCTGGAGGCGCTCGACAGCCGGTGGCTGCCGGTCCATGTGACCGAGCCGACCCGGCGGCAGCTGGAGGCGATGGCGGCGGCCCTCCCCGACCCGCTGGCGACGCAGCTGCGGCGCCTCCTCGATCCGGCCGAGACCGATGACGTGCTCGCCGAGATCGGCGAGCCGGCACGACGCCTGGGTCCGATCCTGCACCACACGGTCAGCGCGACGATGCTGCGCGCGAGCGAGAAGGTGAACGTGATCCCGAGCGAGATCACCGTCGACCTCGACGGGCGCCTGCTGCCCGGCTACGCGTCGTCGGCGCTGCTCGCCGAGCTCGAGGAGCGCCTCGCCGGCGTCGAGGTCGAGCTCGAGGTGACGCGCACCGAGGAGCCGGGCGCCGCGGCGTCGGCCGAGGGGTTCGACGTCCTCGCCGGCATCCTGCGCGAGCTCGACCCGGACGGCACGCCGATCCCGAGCGTGATGGGGGGCTTCACCGACGGGTGCCAGTTCTCGAAGCTGGGCATCCAGAACTACGGCTGCCTGCCGGCCAGGTTCCCGTCCGGGTTCCGCGGCGACGGGCTCGTCCACGCCGCCGACGAGCGGGTGCCGGTGGAGGCGCTCGACTTCGGCGCCGAGGCGCTCTACCGGATCCTCACCCGCTTCCGCATCTGACGAGATCGGCCACCGAAGGAGGTACGCGATGCCGCGCAAGTTGACCATCGAGGAGCGAGAGGCCTTCCTCTCCGACCTGCATGTCGGCGTGATCGCGATCGCGGCGGAGGAGGAGCGGGCGCCGCTCGCGCTGCCGATCTGGTATGCCTACGAGCCGGGCGGCCTGGTCACCGTGCTGACGCGGCCGGACAGCCGAAAGGGGCGCCTGCTGCGCGCCGCCGGCCGCTGCCGGCTCGTGGTCCAGGACGAGGCGGTGCCCTACCGGTACGTCAGCGTCGAGGGGCCGATCGTCGGGATGGGTCCCGACCTGGCTTCACGCGACGAGCTGCAGCGGATGGCGACCCGCTACCTCGGTGAGGAGGGCGGCGCCGCGTACGTCGCCGACCTGCCCGAGCAGACGGTCGATGTCGCCTACCGGATGCGCCCCGAGCGGTGGACGACGGAGGACTACAGCGAATAGACGACCGCTCGACAGGAGCGGCCACGATGACGGGCTCGAGACCGGGCGGCGCCCCTGCAGGGTCCGGCGCACGTTTGCCACGATGAGGGCATGACCGAGGATCACGGGGTGGCGACGAGCACTGATGGAGCGACGCTGCGCATCGCGCCGGACGAGCTCGCGGGACGGCGGCGGCGGCTCTTCGAGGAGCTCGCGGACCAGGACGTCGGCGCGATCGTGCTGTTCGGGCCGACCGCGGTGCTGTACCTGACGGGATTCCTGTTCATCCCGACCGAGCGTCCGATCGGCATCGTGCTGACCCCGGATCGCACGCTCGCGCTCGTCCCGCGGCTGGAGAGCGAGCATGTCCAGGCGGCCTCGGACATCGCCGACGTCGTCGTCTATGACGAGTATCCGGGCCAGGAGCACCCGATGGCCGTGCTGGCCCGGGCGCTGACCGGCACCGTGGGATTGGGCTCGCGGACCCTCGGGGTCGACGGCGACGGCTACCCGTCGCGCTACGGCTATCGCGGACCGCGGCTCTCCGAGCTCCTGCCGAATCGCCAGGTCCCGGTCGGCGCCAGGATCGAGGAGCATCGACTCGTCAAGTCGGCTCAGGAGCTGCACCTGCTGCGCGTCAGCTCGCAATGGGCCGACCGCGCGCACCAGCACCTGCAGGAGCTCGTCCGCGACGGCGCCAACGAGGTGGAGGTGGCGGCGGAAGCCTCGCTGCGCGGCGCGCGCGACATGATCGGCGCGCTCGGGACGGCGTTCGATGCCAAGAGCGGCGGGAACCCCGTCTTCACCGGTTTTCGCAGCCAGATCGGTCCCAACTCGGCGCTGCCGCACGCGGTCAATCGCAACCTGCCCATGCATCGCGGCGACGTGCTGGTGACGGGTGCGGTCAGCTCCGTCTGGGGCTACCGCTGCGAGTTGGAGCGGACGATGTTCGTCGGCGAGCCGTCGGCCGACCAGCAGCGCTGGTTCGAGCTGATGGTCGGCGCGCAGGACCTCGCCTTCGCGACGATCCGCGCGGGCAGCACCTGCGCGGACGTGGACCGTGCCGTGCGCCGCTACTACGACGAGCAGGACCTGCAGCCGAACTGGCGCCATCACGTCGGCCACGGCCTCGGCATGGAGGTCCACGAGGGCCCCTTCCTCGACGTCGGTGACGATCGGCCGATCGAGGTCGGCATGGTCTTCAGCGTCGAACCCGGCGTCTACGTACCTGGCCTGGGCGGGTTCCGGCACTCCGACACGGTCGCCGTCACCGACGACGGCATCGAGCTCATGACGCGCTATCCGCGGGACCTCGGATCGCTGCTCTGTCGCGCCTGAGACGTTGCCCTCCCCGCTCCCGGGGAGGGCAGCCTCGTCCCGGTGGCGCCGCCCGATCAGCCGAGAAGCGTCTCCAATCGCCCGACGACGTCGCCGAGGGCGTCGAACGCGAGGTCGACCGGCCCGCGCGACTCCAGATCGACGCCCGCCTCGCGCAGCGCGTCGATCGGGTAGAGCGACCCGCCCGCCGACAGGAAGCGGCGGTAGCGCTCGGCGGCCGGCGGTCCCTCCCCCAGCACGCCCCGTGCGAGCACCTGCGCGCCGGCGATGCCGGTCGTGTACTGGTAGACGTAGAAGTTCGAGTAGAGGTGCGTGTGGAACTGTGCCCACAGCGTGCCGCCTCGCTAGCGATCGAGCGCGAGCTCGTCACCGTAGGCCTCGGCGAGGTAACCGGCGATCAGCTCACTCAGCCCGTCCGCCGTCAGCGCCTCCCCGCGCTCGACCCGTTCGTGGATCTCGAGCTCCAGCCGCGCGAGCGTCGGCATCACGAGCAGGTAGCGGTGGAAGTTGCCCATCGCCTCTTCCAGGACCGCGATCTGGAGGTCGCGATCGTCCGTCTCCTCGAGCAGCTTCGCTCGCACCAGCGCCTGGTGCAGGTTCGACGCGACTTCGGCGACGAAGATCCCGTACTCCGAATACACGTAGGGCTGCGTGCGGGTCGCGAAGTAGGTGTGCATCGAGTGACCCAGCTCGTGCGCGAGCGTGCTCATGCTGGGCACGTTGTCGGCATAGCTCATGAGGATGAACGGGTGCGTTCCCTGGGCGCCGGTCGAGAACGCTCCCAGGCGCTTGCCCTGGTTCGGATAGACGTCGACCCAGCGCTGCTCCAGCGCGCCCCGGCGCAGGATCTCCACGTAGTCTTCGCCGAGCGGCCGCACGCCTTCCGAGATCCAGTCGACCGCCTGCTCGAACGGCACCGAGACCGGTGGCGCGAGAACCGCCCGCTGGTCGTACTCCTCCAATCGCGACAGGCCGAGCGCGATTCTCCGCAGCCGCCAGTAGCGATGCCACGTCGGGAGGTGGTCGCGAAACGAGTCGACGACGTTGTGGAAGACGGTCAGAGGGATGTCGTTGGAGCTCAGCGCGGCGTCGAGGGAGCCGGCATAGCCGCGAGCGCGAGCGTAGAAGACATCCCGCTTGACCCCGCCCGCCAGGCAGGTCGCGATCGTCCGGCGCAATCCGAGATAACCGTCCGTGTAGCTCTCGAACGCGGAACGCCGCAGGTCCCGGTCCGGACTCTGCAGCAGGTCGGCATAGGTGCCCTGCGCGACCGCATGCTCCGCGCCGGACGCGTCGTGCGCCGGTGCGAACGCGATCTCGGCATCCGCGAGCACGGCGTGCGCGGAGGGGGCGGCGTGCAGCGGATCGGCGGCGAGGCCGAGCAGCTCCTCCACCTCGGCCGAGCGGATGTGCCCGGCGCGACGCGCCAGGCGGTCGACCCAGTGGTCGTACCGCTGCAGCCGCGGTTCGGTCGCGATCCAGGCGCGCACGGTGTCGAGCCCGATCCCGAGGAGCTCCGGCTCGGCGAACGAGAGTGCGGCGGCGACCTGCCCGATCACGCCGCGCGCGCGGTCACTGCGGGCGGCGGCCGCCTGATCGCCGGCGTCGACCGAGCCGACGAGCGTCGTGTAGATGACGATCTTGTCGAGCAGCGACAGGATCTCCTCTTCTTCGGTGAAGAACGTCGCCAGCGCTGAGGCCCCCTCGTGCAGGGTGCCCTGGCGCGTCGCCAGTCGCGCTGCCGCCTCCAGCACGCGGTCGCAGGCGCGGTCCCACTCCTGCGGTGTCGCGAAGACGCTCGCCTCGTCCCAGGTGCGCTCGACCGGGAGCTCCGATCGCTTCGGCAGCGTGCTTGGCATCGACGATCCTCCTTGGGTGGCGGGGCGTCACACCGGGCACGCCTCGAAATCGTGGGGTCGGCCGCCGGCGGGGCGCAGGGCCGAGCGTCGAGCCTACCTGGCCGGGTGGGCTCGGTCCCGGCGCTCGAGAACGGCGGGGACGACGCCGAGGAGCAGGAGCGCCGCGGTGAGCGCGAAGCCGATCGGATAGCCGGTGGCGCCGATAAGAAAGCCGAACCCGACGGCGCCGATCCCGATCCCGCTGTCGTAGGCCGCGTTCCAGACCCCGCTGACACCACCGAACTCGCGCTCGCCGACGCTGTTGAACATGAGCGCCAGCGTCGTGTTCTGCAGCACGCCGAACCCGACGCCGAACAGGAGCATGCCGGCGACGACCAGGGCAGGGCTGGCCACGAGCACGGCGAGCGCCGCCCCGAGGGCCGCGATCACGACGCCGGGCACCAGCAGGCGGATCGCACCGATCCGATCGCCGAGCCGCCCCGCGGCCCAGCGGGAGACCGCCGCCGCGACGTTCAGGGCCAGCAGCGCGGCCGCGACCCAACCCGGCGCCACGTGCAGGAGCGCGAGCGGCAGGAACGTCGAATAGATGCCGACCGCGATCGTCGTCAGGACGAAGACGAGCGCCGGCCGGCCGACCCGAGCCCGGCGAACGACCGAGAAGAGCGCCACCTTCGCATCCTCGTGACCGCGACCCCGGGGCAGGAAGCCGGCCATCGCCACCGCCGCGAGCGCGACGACGACCGCGACCAGGAAGACCGGCGCGAAGCCGACCTGCCGCGCGAGCCAGACCCCGGTCGGCTGGCCGAGCGCGCCCGGGATCGTGACGGCGACTCCGTAGATGCCGAGCATCTCGCCACGCCGAGCGACCGGCGCGATGTCGGCGGCAACCGCCGTCCCGGTCACGACGGTGACGGCGAGGCCGGCGCCGCGCGCGAACGCGACCGCGAGGATGAGCGGCAGCGCGTGCGTCGCGAGGAGGAGCAGGGTCGGCAGCCCGAGCAGCACCGCGCCGAGCGCCATCATGGAGCGGTAGGCGAACCTCGCGATGACCGCGGTCAGGCCGATCTCGGTGAGCACCGTCGAGAGCATCATCACGCCGGTGGTGAGCCCGGCTGCCGAGGTGCCGCTGGCGCTCGCGTAGAGCGGCAGCACCGACGAGAGGACGTAGAAGCTCGTCATGCTGCAGAGGGCCAGCAGGAGGAACCAGAGGATCTTCGGCGTCAGCAAAGACGGCGCGGGCGCGGACCCGCCGCGCACGCTCATGCCGTTCTCGCCTCGGGAACCGCCACCGATGTGCTCCGGGGAGACGTCTTCATTGCTGCGGACGGGCCGGCGAACGCGCCCGCAGTGCCGCCCGCAGCGCGCCGGCGAGGCTCACGTCGGCGACGGCGAGCGCCTCCTCCCACTCGAACCATCGCGCCTGCTGGCTCTCCCCGGCCGGCGGCTGGGGATCGTCGCTCCCCGCGCACAGCAGGTAGCGGAGATCCAGGTGGAGGTGCTGGCCGGCCCAGTGGGCGTCGACGTGCAGCAGGTGAGGCGGCTCGGCCTGCCACGCCCCCAGACCGGTCTCCTCCTCGGTCTCCCGAAGCGCGGCCGCCGGCGGCTCCTCACCGGGGTCGATGTGGCCGCCGGGCTGCAGCCACCTGCCCAGTCGCTTGTGCACATGGAGCAGCGTGCCGCGGCGGCCGACCACGATTGCGGAGGCCGTCGCATGGGCCGGCAGCGTCTCGCGATCGAACGGTCGAGCCAGCCGCTCGAGGGCGTTCGCGAGGCGGCGGATCGATGCGGCTTCCCGCTCGTCGGCAGCCGGGTGCGAGCGGATCGTCGCCAGCAGCGGCTCGCAGCGGGGGTCGCGTTCGGTCACCGCAGCCGCACCTGCCCCGGGATGCCCGAGAATCGGCCCCGCAGCACCTCCTCGTCGCGCTGGTTCGTGAACGTCGCCAGCCCGCCGAGTCGGAGCCGCTCGGGGTCACGCTCGGCCATGCGCACGGTGCAGGTGATCGTGTCCCCGACGTAGACCGGCCCCAGGAACTCGAAGTGCATCTCGGAGGCGAGGAACCCGAGCAGGCCACCGATGTGCGTGACCATGCTCGCGGTGAGCAGGCCGGGGATGATGCGGGTCCCGAACCGGCTCGCGGACGCGAACTGCTCGTCCAGGTGATACGGGTTGAAGTCCCCGGTCACGCCGCAGAACGCGGAGACGTCACCGTCGGTGAAGGTCCGCCGCCAATGGAACGAATGGTCGGTCGGGATCGCGTCGAACGCCGCCTGGAGGCGGGCGCGCTCCGCCGCTCGTCTCTCTGGCGTCATTTTTTTGCAGGCGTCATCGTGCGAGCTCCGCAGCGGCTTCCGGTGGTGGGGCGTCGAGGCCGGCCATCAGGGCTCCGAGCGTCTGCGCGGCGTCGGGACCGAAGCACGACTCGAGGGTGCTCATGGATTCCGTCGCGGCGGGTGCGCTCCGAGCGATGATGCTCCGCTCGTATTCGACGAGGCCGGGCTCGAGGTCGTCAGGACCCTCGGCGATTATGGCGCCCAGGTCGGCGGCGTCGATCATGGCGAGGTTGGCGCCTTCGCCTGCGAACGGGGACGTCAGGTGGGCGGCGTCGCCGAGCAGAGTGACGCCCGGGGTGTGGGGCCACTGGTGGCCGGCGTCGAGGGCAGTGATCGATCGCGGGATGAGCGCTGCGTCGGTGTCGTCGATGAGGGATCGCAGTGGGGGAATCCAATCGGCAAACAGCTCGATGACACGCGCCTTGGCGGTGGCGGCGAGGTCGACGCCCGCGGCGGGCGCCGTCCAGTCCGCCGCCGTCCGCACGGCGGCGTACAGGTGGAGGGAGCCGTCTGCGCCACGGTGTCCGAGGAGTCCTTTCCCGTCGTCGAGTGCGAACAACGATCCGCCTCCGACGGCGGCCGCGGCCTCAGGGTGGCGGGTGTCCGCGTCGGCCAACCGGATCTCGACGAAGGACACACCGCAGTAGAACGGTAGGGCATTCGAAACCAGGCGGCGCACCCTGGACCAGGCGCCGTCGGCGCCGATCAGCAGATCGGTGGTCAGCGCGCGCCCGTCTGCCAGGGTGAGCTCGTGGCGGTCGCCGCCGAGCGAACGCAGGCCGGTCACCTTGGCGCCCCAGCGAACCGT
>JBAPVZ010000420.1:0-1926 GCA_049283435.1 Candidatus Dormiibacterota bacterium | reverse complement strand
CTGCTCACGATCGCGGTGAGCGGCTGGCCCCGAGCCTGACCCAGGGCCGCGCCGCCCGGCGCCCGCGCCGGGACCGCCGATCGGGAGCGAACCGCAAACGGCCAGGTGGACGCCCGGCATCAGGCCTCCCTGCGGTTGCATGGCCGGCTCTGCGACGATCGGGCCGGCGACGCTGTCTTTCGGTGGCGGCGCCATGATCGCGAGATACTTCGCATCGGAGACATCGACGTGCCCAAGCTGATCCCGAAAGCACCTGCCCCCGGAGGGAGATCTCGCGACGGGACCGTACCCGGGCGGCGAGCAAAGCCCGCAATGGTCATCCCGTCGGGAGAGGCGGCGGCGAAAAGCGTAGAGCAGGAGCACGTCCTCGCCCACCTGCGCGTCCTCGGTCGCGAGATGGCCGCCATGAGTCGCGCCGTCTCCCGGTCGATGGGACTCCATCACACGCAGTTGCGGGCGCTCGAGCAGCTGCTGCGGCGGGACGACGTGTCCCCGGGTGATCTCTCGCGCGCGCTGGGCATCAGCACCGGCGCCACGACGGCACTGATCGACAACCTGGAGGACATGGGGCACCTGCATCGGGTGCGGAATCGAACCGACCGTCGCCGCGTCGTCCTCGAGATCACCGAGCAGGCCCGGCATGAGAGCGAGGGTGCCTTCCGTCCTCTCGGCGCCAAGTTCCAGCACCTGCTGCAGGGCTACTCGGAGGAGGAGCTGGCGGTGCTCGATCGATTCCTCGGCGACCTCCGCGAGTCGATCCGAGACTACGGCGGGGAGGTCCTCCGCAGGCACGCATAGGGCTGGCGCGTCGCCGCGCTGCCGGGTTCACGCCGGCACGTTTGACGCACCGGTCGATGCGCGTTGCCGGCACCCGGTCCGGTGAGGATTCTGGATCTCATCCCGCCGGTGCTCGAGGTTTCCCCGCGCCGGCCACGCTCACCGTCGCCTCGGGCGGCCTGTGCCAGAATCCGTCCATGCCCGTAGGAGGCCGATCCCCATCTGTACGTAGCACGGTCCGCCGGTCCCGCCGAGACGGCGCCCGACAGGACCAGTTGGTCGCCCAGCTCGAAGACCTCCTCCTCGGCGAGGGATTCACCGCTTTGACGATGGATGACCTGGCCGCCAGACTGCATTGTTCGAAGGCCACGCTGTACGGCATCGCCCCCAGCAAGGAGCAGCTTGTCCTCCGCGTGACCAAGCACTTCTTCCAGTGCTCGGCCGAGAAGGTTGAGGCCGCCGTGGAAAAGGAGTCGGATCCTCGTCGCCGCATCGCCACGTACATCAACGAGATCGGTCGAGCGATGCGGAGGCAGTCGGCTGCGTTCTACGCGGACATGCTCGCGTTCCCGCCGGCCGCCGAGGTCTATCAGGCCAACGCCGACCTGGCCGCGCGCCGCGTCGGCGAGCTGATCGACGACGGTGTGCGGCGCGGGGAGTTTCGCGCCCTCGACGGCACGTTCGTCGCCCGGCTCGTGGGCCTGGCCATCCGCGGAGTCCAAACCGGGTCGCTCCTCGAGGATGGGGAGCTCACGGCGGGTGAGGCGCTCACGCAACTGGCGGATCTGGTCTTGCACGGGTTGACCTCGACTGGTGGCGCCACCTCGTCGCCGGCCCGGTCGGCGACCGGGCCACGCTCCTAGCTCTGACGGTGGCACTGCGGGCGCCGTGCAGGCCTGCAGTCCCGCCGATCATCGCCGGACTCGCGGCTGCTCACGGTGCTCGGTCTCGGAACTCTTCGCGAAGCCGCTTCTTGTCGATCTTGCCCAGCGCGGTGCGCGGGATGCCCTGGACGACGTAGCAGGCCTTCGGTGCCTGCACGGGACCCTTCCGTCGTCTGACGTGGTCGATGAGTTCACGGCCGCTGACTGGGGCGTCCTCTCGTACGAGGACGACGGCGGTGACCGCCTCTCCCCAATGGCTGTCCGC
>JBAPVZ010000419.1:0-7139 GCA_049283435.1 Candidatus Dormiibacterota bacterium | reverse complement strand
CGGCTGCGCTGCTCGTCGCCCTCCTCACGCTGCTGCTCCTTGCGTGCGGCTCGAGTCCCCAGGCACGGGCGCCGAAGCCGAAGGCGACCGCGAACATGGGCGCCATGCCGGGCCTCCCCGCCTGGGCCGACCGGTTGAAGGTCCGCATCGTGAGCCCGGCCGATCAGACGACGCTGACCCAGAACACGCTGGAGCTGAAGCTGGCGTTCGGCGGCTACCAGCCGAACTGCCTGCTCGCGGGCACGCCGGTCACGAAGGGCACCGGACACTTCCACGTGCTCCTGGACGGCGTGCTCGTCGACATGTTCTGCTCCTCGACGGTCGAGCTCTCGATGCAGAACGTGCCGCCGGGCCATCACACGGTGACGGTCGTGCCGGCGCTCAACGACCATGCGACCGTCGACATGAACTCGGTGTCGCTGCACTTCAACTATCAGCCCAGCTCGCCCCTGCCCTGGATCGGGCCGGCCCAGCTCGGCAAGCCGGTGCTGCACATCACGGGGCCGGCGAACGGTCAGAAAGTGCAGGGAACGTTCACGATGTCGGTCGCCGTCAACGACTACCAGCTCAGCTGCGCACTCCGCGGCAAGGCGAAGGTGCCCGGCTACGGGTCCTGGATCGTGAACCTGGACACGCTGAACGGCCCGATGGGCGGTATGGCGACGATGGCCGACATCTCCTGCGACAGCACGATCACGCTCTCGACCGAGGGCATGACCCCGGGCCAGCATGCGTTCATCGCCTATCTGGCCGACGATCAGCAGCAGCCGATCGTGCCGCTCGTGAGCGACCAGATCGTGATCGACGTCGGCTGACCGCAGACCGAGCCCGGGGCGCGGTTGTGGCAGGATCGCAGGGTGCCGGCAGCCGACCTGAGCGCAGCGCAAGCGCGCCGCATCGCGATCGCGGCCCAGGGGTTCGGGGTCCGGCGTCCGCGAGGCGAGCCGGGCCGGCCCTGGCTGCGCCGCGTGCTGCGGCACACGGCGCTGTTCCAGATCGACTCCGTCAACGTGCTCGTGCGCGCGCACTACCTGCCGGCGTTCAGCCGCATCGGCCCCTATGAGCGCACGGTGCTCGATCGCATGGCCCAGCGGGCACCGCGGGAGCTCTTCGAGTACTGGGGCCACATGGCGTCGTTGCTGCCGGTAGAGACGCAGCCGCTCTTTCGCTGGCGAATGGAACGCGCCCGCGGAGAGGCCTGGGGTCGGATTCGCCGGATCATCGACGAGCGCCCGGGGTTCGTCGACTGGGTGCTCGGCGAGGTGCGTGACCGCGGCCCCCTCGGCGCCGGCAAGCTCCTCCAAGGACGGCTGCCCCGCACCGGCAGCTGGTGGCAGTGGGACGACGCCAAGCTCGCGCTCGAGTGGCTCTTCTGGTCCGGCCAGGTGACGTCCGCGGGGCGGCGTGGATTCGAGCGCCTCTACGACCTGCCGGAACGGGTCCTCCCCCCGGCCGTCGTCGCCGCGCCGACGCCCGCTCCGGCGGACGCGAGGCGCGAGCTCGTCCGCATCGCCGGACGCTCGCTCGGCATCGGCACCGAGGCCGACCTGCGCGACTACTTCCGCCTCGGGGTCGCCGACTCCCGGCCGGCGATCGCCGACCTCGTCGAGGCGGGTGAGCTGCGGCGGGTCACGGTCGAGGGTTGGCGGCAGCCCGCCTACCTGCAGCGGGACGCGCGGGTCGGGCGCCCGATCGACGCTCGCGCGCTGCTCGTGCCCTTCGATCCGCTCGTCTGGGAGCGCTCGCGGACCGAGCGTCTCTTCGGCATGCGGTACCGGATCGAGATCTACGTGCCTGCGGCGCAGCGGGTGCACGGCTACTACGTGCTGCCGTTCCTCATGAACGAGCAGCTCGTCGCGCGCGTCGACCTGAAGGCCGACCGCGTGGCCGGCGCGCTGCTCGTCCAGGCGGCCCACCTGGAGCCGGGCGCGAACGCGGCCACGGTGGTGGAGGGGCTCGCCGTGGAGCTGCGCCGGCTCGCCGGCTGGCTCGGTCTGTCCGAGCTCGTGCTCGCCCCTCGCGGCGATCTCAGCGCGGCGCTGGCGGGAGCGCTGGTGCCGGAGGGGGCTCTGCTCTCTGCCGTCGAGTAGCCTTCAACTCGGCGGTGATGATGCGCCGCGGAACCATCCCCAGCACGCTGGACAACTGAGGGAGACGAGAGTGGCAGACCGACGACGAATCAGCGAGACGCTGTACCAGGGCGTGGCCCGGGCCTCGGCGCGATCCTACCTGCTCAACATCGGGTTCACCCAGGAGGACCTGCGGAAGCCGATCTTCGGCGTCAACCACGCGTGGATCGGCACCATGCCCTGCAACTTCAACCACCGCCAGCTCGCGGGCTGGGCGATGGACGGCATCCGGGAGGCGGGCGCGACGCCGATGGAGGTGAACACGGTCTCCATCTCCGATGGGATCACGATGGGCACCGCCGGCATGAAGACCTCGCTCGTCTCCCGAGAGCTCGTCGCCGACTCGGTCGAGCTGGTCGCCCGCGGCCACTACTTCGACGCGCTCCTCTGCATTACCGGCTGCGACAAGACGGTCCCCGCGATGGCGATGGCGCTGGCCCGCTTGGACCGCCCCGGCGTCGTCGTCTACTCCGGGTCCATCCTCGCCGGTCGCTTCCGGGGCCGTGACGTCGCGGTCGGCGACCTCTTCGAGGCGATCGGCGCCACGACTGCCGGCCGCATGTCGCAGGACGATCTCGCCGAGCTCGAGCGCACCGCCTGCCCGGGCGCCGGTGCCTGCGGTGGCCAGTACACCGCGAACACGATGTCGATGGTGCTCGAGGTGCTCGGCCTCTCACCAGTCGGCTACAACGGGCTTCCCGCCGTCGACCCCGGACGCGAGGCCGCGACCCGCTCGCTCGGCGAGCTCGTCCGGCGCGTCTACGACCAGGATCTGCGGCCGAGCCGGATCCTCACCCGCGCCGCCTTCGAGAACGCGATCGCGGCCGTCGCCGCGTCGGGCGGCTCGACGAACGCCGTGCTGCACCTGATCGCGCTCGCGACCGAGGTCGGCATCGAGCTGACCGTCGACGACTTCGACCGTATCTCCAAGCGGACGCCGCTGCTCTGCGATCTCAAGCCCGGCGGCCGGTTCGCCGCGCCCGAGCTGCACCGCGCGGGAGGGGTCGCAGTGCTCACGAAGCATCTCCTGGAGGGCGGCTTCGTCGACGGGAGGTGCCTCACCGTCACCGGCCAGACGCTGGAGGAGGCGGTCGCGGCGGCGACCGAGACCCCGGGTCAGGAGGTCATCCGGCCACTACAGAACCCGTTCAGCAGAGAGGGTGGCCTCGTGATCATGAAGGGTTCGCTGGCGCCGGACGGGGCGGTCCTGAAGATCGCCCATCATGCGCCGGCGACCCATCGCGGGCCGGCACGCGTGTTCAACCGCGAGGAGGACGCACTGGGAGCGGTGCTCGCGAACGAGATCCAATCGGGCGACGTCGTCGTCATCCGCTACGAGGGTCCGCGGGGAGGCCCCGGCATGCGCGAGATGCTGCAGGTGACGGGCGCGCTCGTCGGGCAGGGACTCGGCGACCAGGTGTGCCTGCTCACCGACGGCCGCTTCTCCGGCGCCACCCAGGGCCTGATGATCGGGCACGTCGCTCCCGAGGCGGCGATCGGGGGCCCGCTCGCGGCGCTGCAGGACGGTGACCAGATCGAGGTGGACGTGGCGGCACGCACGATCGAGGTGCCCGGCGTCGACCTCGCCGCCCGGCTCCAGGGCTGGTCGCCGCCGGAGCCGCCGTTCCGCAGCGGGGTGATGGCGAAGTACGCCGCCCAGGTGCAGCAGGCGAACCTCGGCGCCGTGACGCGGCCATGATCGGTCTGCTCAGCCCCGGGGCGATGGGCGCGGCCGTCGGAGGCCGCCTCGTCGACGCGGGCGAGACCGTGCTCTGGGCGTCGGCAGGACGCGGGCCGGAGACCGTGGCGCGCGCGCAGGCTGCGGGGTTGACCGACGCGGGCTCGATCGCGTCGCTCGTCGCCGGCTGTGACCTCGTGTTCTCGGTCGTGCCTCCGCAGTTCGCCCAGGAGACGGCGTCGGCCGCCGTCGACTCGGGGTTCCGCGGCCTCTACGTCGACGGCAACGCGATCGCACCGCAGCGCGCGGCCGCGATCCGGGCGATCGTCGAGCGCGGCGGGGCGCGCTTCGTCGACGGCGGCATCGTCGGTCCGCCGCCGGTGCGGCCCGGCACGACCCGGCTCTACCTCTCGGGGCGGGAGGCACCGCCGGTCGCCGCGCGGTTCGCCGCGACCGCGATCGAGGCCCTCACCGTCGCCGGCGGGGACGAGGCGGCGTCGGCGCTGAAGCTCGCCTACGCGGCCTGGACCAAGGGGTCGGCCGCGCTGCTGCTCACCGCCCGCGCCCTCGCCCGCCGCAGCGGCGTCGAGCGAGCACTGGCCGAAGAGTGGGCGCGCTCGCAACCGGGGCTGGAGGCGCAGCTCGAGCAGGCGCGGCGGTCGGCGACCGAGAAGGGCTGGCGATGGGCACCCGAGATGGAGGAGATCGCCGCCACGATGCGCGACGCCGGCCTGCCGGAGGGGTTCCACGAGGCCGCGGCGGCCGTCTTCCGCCAGCCGGTGCAGGAGCTGCTGGACGAGACCGACTGAGGGGCCGCCTCACGAAAAAGAACCTCGCCGGTGCCCGACCCGAGTCGGATCACCGGCGAGGTCGCTCACCGCTCTCGCACTGCCCAAGACGGGGCTGCCAAGCTCGGCTAGAAGAGCGCCGCCTCCGTCTCGGTGTCGAACAGGTGCATCTGCGGCGTGTTGATCGCGACCTTGACAAGGTCGCCGGCTGCCACTTTGAACTGGGGCTCGACCCGGGAGATCACGTCGTCGCCGCCGATCCGCCCGTACAGGTACTGGTCGGAGCCGAGCACCTCGACGACGTCGACGCGCAGGTCGACCTGCGGCCGGCCCTCGCGGAGCTCGTTCGTCAGGTCCTCGGGACGGATGCCGATCAGGCCCTTCTCGATGCCGGGAGCGCTCGGCAGCGAGATGTCGAAGCCGGACGCCTTCGCCTCGCTGCCGCTCACCGTCACCGGGATGAAGTTCATCTTCGGGCTGCCGATGAAGCCGGCGACGTACACGTTCGCCGGGTGGTCATAGATCTCGCGCGGCGGTGCGACCTGCTGCAGGACGCCCTCGCGGAGCACCGCGATGCGATCGCCCATCGTCATCGCCTCGACCTGGTCGTGCGTGACATAGATGAACGTCGTGCTGAGCTCGCGGTGGAGCTTCTGCAGGTTGACGCGCGTCTCCACGCGCAGCTGGGCGTCGAGGTTCGACAATGGCTCGTCGAGCAGGAAGACCTGCGGGTTGCGCACGATCGCGCGACCCAGAGCGACGCGCTGTCGCTGCCCACCGGAGAGCTGGCGTGGCTTGCGGTTGAGGTAGGGGTCCAGCCCGAGCGTCTTCGCGGCGTCGGTCACCTTGGTCTGGATCTGCGCCTTCGGGGTGCCCCGCATCTTGAGCCCGAACGCCATGTTGTCGTAGACGCTCATGTGCGGATAGAGGGCATATGACTGGAACACCATGGCGATGTCGCGCTCGCGCGCGGGCACGTCGTTGACGACGCGCTCACCGATCTTGATGTCGCCGTCCGATACCTCTTCGAGGCCGGCCAGCATGCGGAGTGCCGTCGACTTGCCGCAGCCGGACGGGCCGACGAGCACCATGAACTCGGTGTCCTGAATGTCGAGGGTCAAGTCCTTGACAGCCAGCGAATCACTCGAGAAATGCTTGCTCACGTGATCGTAGGTGACGGAAGCCATTGCGCGCCTATCCTAGCGCGATCGCGGTCGCCACGCCAAGCGGCCGGAGCCGGCCGCCGGGTTCTGGGCTGGGACACGGTGTCCGTAGCATGAGCGGATCACCGCGACCGGCCGGTTGCATCGGAGCGTTGTAGGGAATAACCGAGAAGCCGCCGGTCGTGGAGCCGGCGCACCAGAATCCGCGACATCCGCGACAAGGAGCCCGAACTTCGATGGGAATCTTCTCCCGACTCGGCGGTGAGGTGCGGCGCGAGTTCATCGCCCGCCCCGACACCGCGAAGAACGAGATCGTCTACAAGTGGCCGGATCACAACATCCGGCGGTGGTCTCAGCTGACGGTGCAGGAGGACGAGGTCGCGGTCTTCTTCCGCGACGGGCGGGTCGTCGGCACGGTGACGCCCGGTCGAGCCCAGCTCGACAGCTCCGAGATCCCGTTCCTCGGGCTGCTTCTGGACACCGCGACCGGCGGCAACTTCTTCCTCACCGAGATCTACTTCGTCTCCATCCGTGAGTTTCCGAACCAGCGGTTCGGCGGTGTCGTCGACAACGTCGTCGACCCGGAGACACAGCTCGCGGTCGGGTTGCGCGTCTTCGGGGAGTACTCGCTCAAGATCGTCGACGGCCCCTCCCTGATCCTGAACCTGGTCGGCACCCAGCAGTTGACGTCGAACGATCAGATCACGGACTGGATGCGCGAGCAGCTCCTGAAGGTGTTTCGCGACGCCGTGGTCAGTCACATCGTGAGTAACAACTGGCCGATCCTCGGCATCGCCTCGCGCACGAACGAGATCGAGCAGGAGACGCTGCAGCAGGTGCTGAGCCAGGTCTCCAGCTACGGGGTCCAGATCGTGCGGATGGGTAACTTCACCATCTCCATCAAGGAGGAGGACGAAGCGACCCTGAAGAACTACCGGCGCGACATCCAGTACACGAAGCTCGCGGGCGGGTTCCAGCAGTACGGCGCCGGTGAGGCGCTGCGCGGCATCGGTGAGGGAGCCGCGAAGGGCGAGGGCGGGATGAACAACCCCGCGGTGCTCGGCGTCGGCATGGGCCTCGGCAACCTCGTCGGCGGCGGCGGTGGCGGCGGTGCGGCCGCCGCTCCGCAGGTCGAGGTGCGGTGCCCGAAGTGCGGCACGCTGAATCCTGAATCGGCGAAGTTCTGCAGCAATTGCGGTGAGACGCTGGCGGCCCCACCACCCCCGGCAAGCGCGCCGGCCGCGACGGCCGCCTGCCCGAAGTGCGGCACGCCGAACGCGGCCGGAGCCAAGTTCTGCAGCAACTGCGGCTCGCCGATGTCGGCGCCCCCCGCGTCGCCGCAGCAGTAGCCCGCACGTTGCGCCGCCTCCGACCCCACCTC